>JANOZA010000655.1:0-18176 GCA_031429155.1 Verrucomicrobiota bacterium
GCTGCTGGCATCCCTCCGGGATGCCGCTGCTTTCCCGCGAATACCGGTGGTATCGCTGCGCTCAACCACCGGCTAATGGCTGGCAAGCCTCCGGCTTGGCAATGCCTGCCGTACTTCCGTATAAAGCTCAGGGCACCGCCCCGGGTCCACGGCATCACTACTCCGGGAAGCCCTGAAAGGGCGTCACCGCAGGGAGTTTCGCCCTTTCAGGGCTGCCACCGGTTGGTTGACGTGGCGGACCCGGGGCGATGCCCCGGGCTGTCTCATTTCAGCCCTTTGGGCTGGGTGGTTCGAATCATTTTGAACGCGACTTGGAATAAGCCCGACGCTGGGACGGTGTCCGCCTAAATCGGGAGCAGCGGATTGGCACGGACACCGTGTCAGCCTCAGTCGGGAGCAGCGGATCGGCGCGGTGGCGGCGTCCGGGTCGTTCGGGAGCAGCGGATTGATGCGGTGGCGGCGTCCGTGCCGTTCGGGAGCTGCGGATAGATGCGGTGGCGGCGTCCGCGTCGTTCGGGAGCAGCGGATCGACGCGGTGGCGGTGTCCGCGTCGTTCGGGAGCAGCGGATTGACGCGGTGGCGGCGTCGGCCTCGTTCGGGAGCAGCGGAATGACGCGGTGGCGGCGTCAGCGTCGTTCGGGAGCAGCGGATCGGCGCGGTGGCGGCGTCGGCCTCGTTCGGGAGCAGCGGATCAACGCGGTGGCGTTACTTTCCCGCAGGCACGACCCAGACGGCGTCGGCGTGGAGATGGCCGCTGGTCCCCGCGCTCAGGGTGATGGTATGCGGCTGGCCGGTCTTGAGGGCGAAGGTGCCGAGGGCGTGGAAGCCGTCCTTGCGCGACGGCGGCTGGCGGAGGTCCAGTTTCTGCGGCTTGCCGTCCACAGAGCAGACGGCGTCCGGGGAGCGGTTTTCGTGTGGTGCCCAGGCGAAACGGACTTCGTAGTCGCCGTCGGCGGGCACGTTGAAAGTGAAGGCCGCCACTGCTTTGCCGCCGGCTGAGGAATAGCGATAGCCTTCGCCGATGAATCCTTTGAGGCCGGCGCTCTTCGTCCACTCCCCGGTGAATTTCGCTTCGTTGTCATCCACCACGATGCCCACCGGCTTCGCGCCTGGCTTCCCCGGCGGCGCATAGTTGCCCGGGCCGTAGGTCGTGGGAATCTTCGCGCCGGACGGCACGACGAGCGGGGCGTCCAGGCTTTCGCGCCGCGCCCCGCCGGGCTGACGCCAGAGATCCTTGAGTTCGTCGAGGTAGCTTTGATAGACGCCGCGTGGAGTCGTCTGGCGTTTCACGGCCAGGTAGGCCGCCTTGCCCACGACTTCGCCCATCATGCCGCAGGTGCGCATGACGCGGACTGTGCCCAGCGCTTCGTGAGTGACGCTGATGCAGCGCCCGGCCATGAAGAGATTGTCCACGTCCTTGGAATAGAAGCAGCGGTAAGGCACGGGATAACCATTCTGCCGGTCCACGCCTTTGCCGAACTGCGCGCGGCTGATGAATGGATCATCGGGAAACTTCTTCGCATACTGCTCCTTCGGATAATGCAGATCCAGATCCCACGTCGTCGCCACGCAGCCGTCGGGAAAAGCCCTCTGCTCCACGATGTCCTTGTCCGTTAGAATAACATCGCCGGTGAGCAGGCGGCTCTCGCGGGTGCCGCCGATGGCCGCGACCCATGCGAGACGCGCCGTGGCGAACTTGTCCTGCTCCTTCCCGTGCTTCATGGCGGAAAACGCGCCGAAGACTGCGCGCAGGTTCCAGTCGCGCATGAGTTCGAGATCGTTGATAGGGTGCTTGTCGAAGCCAGTCTCCCAGAACCACTCGCCTTTGTGAAAGGTCTCGTCCGACTTCTCTGACTTCTTCGTCGGCGGGAAATCTCCCCACTCCAGCGGCAGCGCCCACGGTGTTAGCGGCCACGCGACCGGCTGCGGCTCTTCCTTCCAGCTCCACATATTGCTCATGCCCATGTGGCCCTCTTCCAGCATGGTGAATGCCGCACCCGCCAGCGCGCCGATCGTGCCGTGGCCCGTGCAGTCGGAGAACAGTTTGGCGCGGAATTTTCTTTCTCCGCCAGTCCGGATGTCGAGTGCGGTCACACTGCGGATGGCCTTGTGGCCCGGCACCGGCGCAGGGGCCATCTCCACGGCGATGGCATGGTGGTTGAGGAAAAGTTCCACGTTCTTCTCCGCGCGGACGATGGCCTCCTTTTTGGCATCGCCGTATTCCGCGATAGTGCCTGGCGAGTTGGTGGCGCGGTCGGCGAATTCCTCCACGATCTCGCCGAGTTGTGGATAGAGCCCGCGGCGCGTGCCGCCCATGGCCCAGACCTGAATCTCGCTCGATCCATTGCCGCCGAGGACGGGCCGGTTTTGCAGCAGCGCCACTTTCAATCCCTGCCGTCCCGCCGCGAGTGCTGCTCCCATGCCGCTATAGCCGCCGCCGATGACGACGAGATCATACTCCGCGGTCTCCGCAGTCTTTGACGGCACTTGCATCAGCGCGCGCCGGGCCTCGCGGGTTTCCGGCGGCATGGCAGAGGGATCGTTGCTGAAAAAGATCGCATCGCACCGCCCGTCAAAGCCAGTCCGGTCGTGCAGCGCCAGTTTGACCGCACCCGCCTGCGCGATGTGAACGGTGCCGCCCTTCTGCCAGTGCCAGTCGCCGCTGGTGCCAAAGGTTTCGCTGAGCGCGGTGCCATTGACCAGCATCTGGAATTTCCCTGGCGCGCCCTCCGCCTTCCACGACGACACCCAGTCTTTGGTGCGGACGAACACCGCGTAGTCGCCGGCCTCGCGGAAATTCACTTCCGTCTCCGCGTCCTTCACCGGCGTGCCGATTCCGTGCGCGAGCAGATAGGGCGAGCCCATGGTCTCGACGAACTGCGTATCCAGGGTCCATCCGCCATGAGTGGTGAATGATTCCGCCTCCACCAACACGCCGGAGGCGGCGCGAAGCGAAACGGCAGAGACGAGCAGTAGAATGGCGGAGCGGATCATGCGCGATCTATTACCAGAGCGGCCAGCGGGTCAAGTCGCCCGGGGCGCGAGGCCTGGGACTGCGGCTGTTGACATCCCCCTCCGGCGGGTTGGAGTGCGTCCCATGAAAACGCGCCTCCCTTTCTGCCTCCTGGCCGCGGCTCTGCTCGCGGCTGGCTTTTCAAGCTGTGAAACCGACAAGGAAGTCCCGGAACCACAAGAGGCCCTGATTTCCGATGCCCGGCCGCTCAATTTTCCCAAGCCGTACACCAAAGCCGGCGGCGGCGGTTCGGGTAAGTGGACCGAGGTGCCGCGCGACGGCGGTGCGGAATACGCGCAAGTTCTCGGCGACATGGAGGACGTGGTGAGCTTCTACGGATTCTGGAGCGAGACGGCCCCGAATATCAAAACCTTCGACGATATGGAGGCGCTGATGGCGGCGGACACGTCCTTCGGTTTCCAGAGTCTTCGTCGCGGGCAGATCCTCGGCGTGCCGGTGCTGTGGTTCTTAAAGACAGCGACTGAGACCGGTGCAGGCTCGGAGCGGCTCTCTAAATACCTCGCCGCCAAACCGCGCCGGACGGACACCGCATACCGGGTGCAAACGCGCGGTGTCTTCATGCTCCAGCCGGGCCCCGCGCCGAAGTTCGTCACCATCGCGTGCTCGCGCACCAGCGTTCACGGCCAGATCGGTTCATTTTATGAGAGCCAGTTCCAGGCATGGCTCACTACGATCGTCGAACGCTGCTTCCTTTAAGTTTTGTCCGTCGGCGCACCCATCCCCGTAATCCTCAATCCGAGCGCCCGCAGCGCACGGGCGGGAGACCGGCTGGAGGCGATCCGCGCGCTGAGCCCCCGGGTGCAGATTTACGCGACCGCCGGCCCGGGTGATGCCCGGCGCTTTGCGAGGGAACTGGCGCTCGCTGGTGCGTCGGTCGTGGTCGCCGCCGGTGGCGACGGCACGGTGAATGAAGTCGTCAACGGTATCGCTCTGGCCGGTCCGCAGTGCGGCACCGCCCTCGGCATTCTCCCGGCGGGGACGATGAATGTCTTCGCCAACGATCTCGGCCTCCCGGCGACCAAGCTCGACGATTGCTGGCGGCTCATCGAGGCCGGCCGTGCTCGCAGCATTGACCTCTGGCTGGCGAATGACGAATACTTCGCCCAGCTCGCCGGCGCGGGTCTGGACGCCAGCGCCATCGCCGGGACGACATGGGCGCGGAAAAAGCAATACGGTCCGCTCAGTTATCTCATCAGCCTCGCGGAAGTGATCAAGCGCGGCACCCCGCTGCTGACAGTCAGTGCGCCAGGCCGGGAACCGGTGCAGGGCCGCATCGTGCTCGTCGGCAACGGTATCCACTATGGCGGACAGTTCCGGCTGTTCCCCGATGCTTCATTCACCGACGGACTGCTCGACGTGGTCGTCGTGAATGAGCTAAGCGTGTGGAATGTCGCGCGTCTCAGTCTGGCCGCCACCGCCGGGCGCTACTCGCCGCGGATGCAGGGCATCACCTATTTTCAAACCACCGAACTCGACGTCACCGGCGCGGAATCTGTGCCCATCCAGGCCGACGGTGAGCTTTGCGGGACAACGCCTGCCAGGTTCCGCCGCGCGCCCTTTCCTCTGCGGGTGATCTCGTGAAACGAAATTCCCCGCTGTAGTCCCGCCCGGCGTGGTTTAGTCACTCACTCTCACAACACCGCCATGACCCGCCGCACTTTTCTCCCGCTTCTCTCTGCCGCCTTCCTTCCCGCCTGCGAAAAGAAATCAGGGCCGAAGCCGCTCGTGGTGGGCATGGACATTTCCTACCCTCCGTTTGAATTCTACGATGAAAAAGGCAAGCCCGACGGAGTGGATGTGCGCATCGCCGAGGCGCTCGCCAAATACCTCGGGCGTGAGCTGAAACTGGAGAACACCGGATTTGATGCGCTGCTCCTCGCGGTTCCGTCAGGGGAGGTGGACCTCGCGATTTCGGCCATGACGGACACGAAGAAGCGTCGCGAGTCCTTTGATTTCTCCGACCCCTATGCCTTCACGGCCATCGCCATGCTGGTGGCCAAAGATTCGCCGATCAAGACGGCGGCGGATTTGAAAAAGCCAGGTCTCCGCGTCACCGTCAAACTGGCAACGACCGGAGAGAACTACGCCAGGGAAGAACTGCCTGACGCCAAAGTGGACCCGCGGGAGGATGAAGTTTTTTGCGTGAAGGAAGTCGCCAGTGGCGGTGCCGACGTCTTTATCTACGATCAGCTCTCCATTTTCCGGCACTGGGAAATGAACCAGGCCAAAACCAGGGCCATCCTCCAGCCCATCCGCGAAGAAGCCTGGGCCATCGGCATCAGGAAAGGGAACGACGAACTCCGGCTCAAGGTGAACGCCTTCCTCAAGGAGTTCCGCTCCAGCGGCGGCCTCGCGAAACTGGGCGACCAGTATCTGGCGAGGGAAAAGAAGGTGCTCGAAGAGATGGGCATTCCCTTCATCCTGCGCTGAGTCCGCAGTGTGCCTATCTGAGTGCCCGCGCCGTTTCTCCAATTCTTCCCGCGTGGATCACCTGTATCACCGCCGCCGACTTCGACCGCGATGGCGACGTGGATTTCGCCATCCTCAACGCCGGCCTCAATACCAAGTACGGTCATCCTTCCGCAGAGAAACCGCTGCTGCTCTATCACGGCGACATGGATCACAATGGCCACGCCGACCTCGTCGAAGCCAAGCTCAGCCGCGATGGCGTGCTGCCTGTGCGCGGGCGGAGTTGCAGCGGCATCGCCATGCCGTTCATCAAAGACAAGTTCAAAACCTTCAAGTCCTTCGCCGCCTCCACGCTGGACCAAATCTACACGCCCGCCGATCTCGCCGCGGCGCAGAAGGTCACCGCCACCACTCTCGAAAGCGGCCTGCTCATCAATGACTCCAAGCCCGGCGCGCCGCACTTCACCTTTCGCCCGCTGCCGCCGGAAGCGCAACTCTCACCAGGCTATAGCGCCGTCGCCGCCGACTTCGATACCGATGGCTGGACCGACCTCTGCTTCACGCAAAACCTCTACGCCCGCGAACCGGAAACCGGCCTCTGGCGCGGCAGTTCCGGCTGCCTGCTGCGCGGCGGAGCGAAGGGCTTCACCCCCATGCTCCCCGCCGCCGCCGGCTTCGTCGTTCCTAATGATGGCAAGTCTCTCGCCCTCGCCGATCTCAATCGCGATGGTCGCCCCGACCTCATCGCGCTGCAAAACAACGACCGCCTCCTCGCCTTCCTGGCATCCGCCGGCGCTCCTCCGAAGCCCCCTCCGCCAGTCCGGGCGAAGTGAAGTGGCTGCTGCGGGATTTTTTCCAAAATGAATCTCGACTTGCCTCATGCCATCTGTAACATCCCGCGAAATTCAACTCCAAATTCTGCATGAACCCCCCGTCATTTTCTAAGAATCGCTTCTTCACTTTCAACAAGGGCCTCCTGGCCATTGCGGCAGCCATCTTCAGTGCGGCATCGGCCCACGCACAGATCGCTCTCTATGATACGACAGCCGGCACCTTCGCGGGGAGCGGCATGATGCCCGGGGGAGCCGCAGGCGGCATTACCCGGCTCGTGGCGGATAAAATCACCTTCAACTCACCGGCGGCGACTTCGGTGACGCAGGTGTTGTTTACCCTGGTCAACAACAATGCTACGGCCCCTACTTTCCGTCCCCGCATTCGTTTCTGGTTTGATAATGCCGGCACCCCCGGAGCCTACTACAATGACCCCGGCAACGTGGGCTTCTCCTTCAACCCTCTCACCGTAGCGGCCTTTTCCGCCACCACCCTGACGGGCGGCCTGACGGCCGGGGCATTTAATGTTCCGGCTGGTGTCAGCACCATTTGGTATGGCATAACCTTCGACAATGCAGGAGCTACGGCCACCGAAGCTGAGTTGAACAACATTGGCGTCGGTATTTTCAGTGGTGCCATCGTTGGTGGCAGCGACGATGCCATTTTTACCACTACCGCAGCCGGCAGCTTCTTTGGCCTCGGCAATCCTGTTGGGACACTATCCACTTTGGCACCGGGGCAAAACCTGGGACTGGGCCTCACGACTATCCTGGGTGCCGCGCCTGAGCCTGGTTCGCTGGCCCTGCTGCTCGTGGGTGCCTGCTCCGTGCTGGTTCGCCGCAAACGACAGTAACACGGCCTGTGATCTGCCGGCACCCGACAGCACCGCAGAGCTGGTTGGCGGAATAGTTACATCTGCAAAGCGTCGCGAATGTGAGCCAGTTACGGTGTCGCACCGCACCGCAGGAGCGGAGGCGGGATTGGACGGCGGGGCGAATGTGTGCTCCATTTCCGGCCAGCACTGACTCCCGCCGCCATGAATGATCTACGCTTTTCACCCCGTGACCCGGCTCCCGCCGCGGCGCCGGTGCTCGCGTGGATGGTGCTGCTGTGTGCGGGGGCGTTTGTGCTGCGGCTGTTCGCGGTGCCGGTGCCGCCGGGGGCAGTGCCTCCTGGTGCGATGAGCCTGGCTGCGCTGGAGCGGGGTGAATGGTGGGTGGTGCTGACGCATATTTTTACTCATGCGGACATTTGGCACCTGGTCTCCAATGTGCTGCTTCTTGTGATGGCCGGGCGCGCCGTGGAGCGGAATGCCGGGCCGGGTCACTTCTTCTACATTTTTCTCGTGAGTGCGTGGGCGGGGGCCGCGCTTAGTGTGGGTGTGAACCACCAGCAGGCGATCATCGGGGCCAGCGGGGCGGTGTGGGGGATGATCGGGGCCTTTGTGGCGCTGCATCCGGAGTATGACGTGATGCGTCCGCTGCGGAGTTTGGTGCCGCTGCATCTGAAGGCGAAACGGCTGTTCCCGGCGTTTCTCATGGTTCATTGCGGGTTGGGGATCGCGGTGCGCCTCGCGCCGGGCCAGGAATGGAAGGGAATGGACGCGGTGGCTCACCTGGTCCATGCCGGCGGGCTGCTCGCGGGATGGCTCTATGGCAGGCGACTGGCTTCCGATGCCGGGCGGCGTGACGAGTGGAATGATTTCTTTCCGATGGGATTGCGCCGGCGTTTTCGGGAACTGGAAGCAGGGGCGCTCCCGGTCGCTGCGGGGAGACCCGCGCTGGAAGACGATGGAGAAGCGGATGCGGTGCTGCCGCCGCCACGGGGGGAGTTGAGTGACACGGAGTTTCTGCGCGACCGGGTGGACCCGGTTCTGGAAAAACTCTATGCCAGCGGGGCGGATCACCTTACGGCGGAGGAAAAGGCGGTGTTGGAAGAGGCTTCCCGGCGATTTTCGCGCCGGAAGAGTTGATTCCGGAGTTTTGCGGTCAGGTCATTTTTAGCATGGACGCACGGGCAGAGGGGAGTTATTACGACCGCCCTGCCTCCGTGCCCTTTCCCTGCCCGGAGGTCTATTTTACACGATTCTATGAAATCCCGACTGCTTTCTGCCCTCACTGCCGCGGTATGCGCGGCGTCGCTGACATCCTGCGTTACCTCGCCGACCGGCAATCAGCCGCCGTTTGCATCTTTGCCTCCTGGCGTGGTGCGCGGTGCCGATGGAACTCTCTACCTTGATGCCAATGCCCCCCAGACGACTGGTGAGGCGGCCCGGGTGAAGAGCGCTGGCGCCCCGAGGGATGTCATCAGCCACTGGGACGGAGGACCGGGTAATGGTCCGGCGCGCATCCGCATCGTGCTCAGCGAGCAGACGGCTTACTTCTTCCGCGGCAATGTCCTGGTGGGTAAATCCTGGCTGAGCACCGGCGATGCCAATCACCGCACGCCTGCAGGCAACTTTCGCATCATCCAAAAGGATAAGCACCACAAGAGCAGCCGGTATGGGGTCTTCGTGGACCAAGCCGGTAATGTGGTGGACGGCGATGTGGACATAAAGAAGGATCCCGTTCCGTCAGGCCTGAAGTATGAAGGTGCGAGCATGACCAACTTCATGCGTCTGACGAGCGAGGGAGTGGGGATGCACGCGGGGTTTCTCCCGGGTTATCCTGCCAGTCACGGCTGCATCCGGATGCCAACTCACATGTCCGAGTATTTCTTCAACAGCGTCACCGAAGGCACGCCGGTGACGGTGGTGCCGTAGCCGGCCGGCCTCAGGGCGGTGTCAGCAATTCCACGCGGAAGAAATTATGGCCCATAGCGCCCGCGGGCGGTGCGAATGTGGCGGTCTGGGTGCCGTTGCTGACCGGGGCGTAGATTTGACCGGGCACATACGACCAGCCCGCGAGATTTGGAGCGTAGCCCACTTTGTAAAGCCGGTTGGCGGTGGCATTCCACGAGAGGCTGACCTGCGCAGTCGGAGTCGTGCCCCATGAGGTGATGCGGAGGCTGGATGCGGCGGAGCGGGGATCGGTGCCGGCGTAGTATTCGTTGCGGTTGGTCCAGCCGTCCTTGTCGAGGTCACCGGCGGCATCGTTCACTGCGGGATTGAGTCCGTTGGCGGTTTCCCATGCATCGGGCATCTTGTCGGCGTCCGTATCGGTGGGCGCGGTGAGGACATCGAAGAGCGCGGACTGCCCGGTGTGCGACTGCGTGTCAGCCGACGTGAGGCGGACGCCGGTGGCTGGAGAGGGAATGGTAAGGAATCCGGTGAAGACGCCGCTGGAGAAAGTCACGCTGGAGGGCGCGACGGTGACTTGCGAGCCGCTGTTCCAGGGAATCGTCAGGCCCGGGTTGGTCACACTCCATGAGGAGGCATTGGCGGCAAACAGCCAGTCGGCGGCCGTGCTGTTGTCCTTGGCGCCGATGCGCTGCCATGAGTTGTTGCTGGGTGCGCGGTTGCCCACCGCTGCGCCGTCGCCGGTCCATTCTCCGGTAAGGGTGATGGTATTGCCGTTCACGGGAGGAATACTAAAAGTGGCCAGTTGCGCCGCCGTCCAGCCCCATGCCATGAAATCCTTGATGGTGCTGGTGCTGTCGAGAACCATGATCCAGCCGCGGTTACTGGCCGGGGTCCACGAAATGGTGCCGCCGAAGTAGAGGCGCCCGGCGGTATTGAGTTCCGAGACTCTCAGTATCGCTCCGGGCGCGACGGAGGCCGGCAGCGGCCAGGTCACGGAATTAACAGCATCGAGGGCGATACTATTGCCGATGACCACGAACCATCCGGAGGTGTTCACAGGGGTGCTGCCGGTGTTCTGAAGTTCAAACTGGTCCTCGTTTTCATCAGTGACCTCGGTGATCACGACCGTGGAGGTGTCCACGCCACCGGCGGTGGCAGTGCCGGTGACGGGTACCGTGCCGTTGTAGGCGGTGACGGTGCGGCCCTGCAAATCGCGGGCCGTGATCCACGCGGGAAACGGGACGCCGGCCTGCGCGGAACTGGTAGTGTGGTCCCATACAAAACGATGCAGCGGGCCGCTGGTGGAAATAGTGAGGCTGAGCGTTTCCGTGTCTGCACCGGCGGTATTCGTAGCGGAGATGCTCACGTTGAATACTCCGGACTGGGTGGGGGTGCCGCCGACGAGACCGTTGACGGTGTTCACCGTGAGCCCCGTCGGGAGGCCCTGGGCGTTGAAGATCGAGGGTGCCCCGGTTGCCGTGATTTGGTATGAGAAAGGATCGCCGGTGATGCCGGAGGCCGTGAGCGGGCTGTTGATGCCGGGCGGTATGTCACTGCCCGGGATGCCGTTTGGCCCGGTGGAAACGGTCCAGGTTTTCCGCTCACTCCAATCACGTGGAGCGGAGACTGTGGCGTTCACGGTCTTGAGCGAATAGCCGGACGAGAATGTGAGGGGCTCCCAGGTGGTCTCGTAACGGAAGTTCAAAATGGCGACATCCCAGGGATTGGGCAGCGAGAGGACAATGGTTTCTCCGTTGTTGTCCAGTGCGCCGGTGAATTCACCGGGCGCGAGTACCGGCCCGACTGCGGGGAAGCGACCGATGAGCGCGGCCTGATTTTGGCAGACGATGATGAACGCGCCCGGCCCTATGCTGACGCCCGGAGGGAAGGTGTAATCAATGCCGCCAGTGAACCGCACACCGGAGAGGTCCAGCGTGCTGGTGCCGATGTTCATGAGTTCGACAAACTCAAAATCGCTGCCGCCGGTTGGCTTATAGTTGAACTCGGAAATGCGCAGGCTGTTCAAAAGCGCCTGATACGCCGCAGGCGGCGCGCCATTCGGGAGTCCGGGGCTGGGGATGGTGAACTCGGCAACCGCGGTGCCGCTGTCGGGGCTCCGTCCGGTGGGTTCATCACGCCACTGGGAAACAATATCCACGCGGTCAGCGATGGCCCCGTTGGTTCCAATGAGAGCGAGCCAGCCGAAGGTGCTGTTGATGGAAAAGGGCAGGTCGGAGGGACTGGTTGCGGAAGCGGAGCTGCCTTTGGCTTTGAAAAGATGAAAGCCGCCAGGCCCAATGAAGCTCAGCGCCGGGAGGATGTGCTGTGCCGGATAACTGCGGAAGTCGTCGGTGAGCGTCATGCCACCCATGGGCACGGGCAGGGCAGTGGAGTTGTGGATTTCGAGGAAGTCGTCATCGAGCCGAAAGTCGGGATTCCCGAGCCATTCATTGATGCGCAGCGCGGACGGGTCGCCGGTCACGGCAACGGTATTGTTCACCGCGCCGATGGTCGGGGAGCCCAGATTCCATGTAGTCAGGCCCGCGCCAGTGCGGCCAATGGAGTAGTCCGTGGCCTGGGGGCCGAAGCTGACGGAATCAATGACCGCGCCGCCGTTTGCGGGGTTTTCGTAGAGATAGAGCGCGTCGCCGCTCTGATCGAGGGAGAAGCCGGTATGCAGCCCCGGAGCGGAGTCGGAACTGTCGGCATAAAGCACCATCCGGGCACCGGCAGTCAGCAGGGTGCCCGCAGTGAAGACAAACTTTTGCGGCTGCGCCGGATCATCTGTGAGGGACTTGCCGCCCAGATCAATGGTCGAGGCTCCGGTGTTCTGGATTTCGATGACGTCGGGATAGAGTCCGCCGTTTGAATGCGAGGTGGCATTGGCCGCGAGGATTTCAGAAATGATTAGCGCGCCGTGTGTGCTGGTGAGCGACTTGTTGGAGGTGGCTGCTGTGGGTGGAATGGCGGGCTGACCGATGAGACCGAGCAGGTAGGCACAACGCTGCGAGTTGAAGGTCTTGATCTCCGTGCGGATGTTGGCAGGTGCCCAGTCGGACAGTTCCCGATCCACAAAGGCCGAAAAAGTGCTGTCGGAGCACACCGAGCCGCACAATTCGCGCAGCGCTGTGAAATACTGGTTTCGGAATTCCGCGTTGCCCGGGACGTTTCCGGTACCCAGAAGCGGGAGCAGCGTCCGGAAGGCATAGCCGGACTGTCCGCCTTCGGTCATATCAAAGAGTCCGCTGGCATTGTAGTTCTGGGATGAATCGCCCATTCCAAAAATAGTGTCGAGATCGTGCGGAACAAACTGCGCCCGCCGCCGACCGTCCACTCCGGGGATGAAATACACGCCGTAGTCATCATCCACGCCGTTGGAGATATTCGTCTCGTAGTCCTGGAGGATCGTCATTACTGCAAAAAAACGCGCCCACTGGGCGGTGTCGGCAACGGTCTGGAGGAACTCGAGTTCATCACCATCCAGCGCGGTGTTATTCCAGTCGCCCGTGCCCGAAAGCCTGCCGCCATTGCTGTTGGAGACATCCGTGGGGGAGGCGCCGGGAAAGTGAGGGGCGGCGGTGGTCTGAGCGATGGTGAAGAACCCCGTGAGGTCCGACCAGTCATTAGGGGCTTTGTTGTTCTGCTTCGCCCAATTGTCCAGCAGGCCGTCCGGATTGGCGGGGACTGTCCAGCCCGCGCTGCGCCAGTAGCGCTCCGGACTGCGCTTGGTGTAAATATTACCGCCATCGGCTGCCGGCCAGTGGTTTTGCACATAGTCGCTTCCCTCGGGTTCCACGCGTGCCCACCTGCCAAAGTCCGGCGTGCTTCCACTGGAAGTGGTGTATTCCACGCCGTTGCGCCGCAGTTCCACGGGAATCGTATCGCTGCTGGCCAGCCCGGCGGCCTGGAAAAGTCTCATGCCCAGATGCTGAAGATGGGGTGCCCGTGGATGCAGATTGAAGCCCGTCACTCCATCCCATGCCTCATCAGCCGGCAGGCCGATCCGGAGCGGCTTAAACTGATAATCGCGGCTGCTGTTGCCCCGGATGCGCATGGTGCCGCGGTAACGGATCGTCGTCTCGGTGCCGCGCGTCACGATGAGCGTCTGGTTGAACTGCCGGTCACTGCTCTTGCTGACGGCTTCGAAGGCATTGTTCTCCGCCTTCGTCATCGTGATCCGATAGGTGTCGGCGGTGGAGGAAGGCACTTCATTGTCCACCTGATAGACGCAGTTTGCATTTTGGCCTTCCGTCGTCGCGGCTGGCCAGGTGCGCGTGGCCACACCGTCATTGCTGGAGATATAGAACTCCCAAAGGCTCTTGTCCGCAGCGGGCGGGAGCACGGCGGTGAATTTCCCCGTGCCGTCGCCGGTCATCACGGCGCTGAGAAACACGCCGGGATTCGATGCGGTGGCATTGCGATAAAACAGAGTCGCGGTGCGGCTCGCGGCGACAGCCTCGTCATTTACTTCACAGGAAATGGTGACGCTTTCGGTGCTGCGCGGCACCACGGGCGAATGTTTCACACTGTGAATGACCGGCGGCAGGTTTGCCGTGTTTGCTGTGTTCGCCGATCCAGGCGTGCCGCCGGCTGCTGCCGTGCTCGAGGCCCAGTTCTGGCCGTTGTCATTGCTCAGTGCCGGGTTGCGCAGCTCCACGGACTTCCCTCCGCCGCTCGCTGGCGTGGTCCAGTCCCAGCCGCCCCAGACTGGTTCACGATAGCGCAGCGCCCAGTCACCCTCGCTCGAATAGCTGACCTCGTCCACCTTCGTCCAGGTGCCGGGGGCAGCTCCCGGCATCGAGAGCGTGATCTTTTCTCCGTTATTGGAGAGCGCTGCCCCTGCCGTCCACGGCCCCAGCGTTCCCGTGCTGCCATACGCCGCATTCACCGCAGACGGATTCGCTGCCACGACCACATATCCGCCCGCTGCGATATTCGTTCCGGCGGGAAAGGTGAAACTCACGCCGCTCCGAAACTCCCAGCCGCCCACATTCACCGCTGTGGCGCCGGGATTGTGCAGTTCTATGTATTCCAGGGCTGTGTTTTCGGGGAAAGTCGTGCCCGGGCGATACATGATTTCACTGATCACCGGTGCCGCGACTGCGGCCTGGTGTGATGCAAAAACGAAAGCAGCGGCGAGGCTGGCCGCGACAGTTTGGGCGGAGGTGGGCATGGGAGGAAAGGGGAGGGGAACGGGGAGCCCTGCACAGCTCCTAGTGTAGCAGCATACCGGAGAATTCTCCCTGGGGTCAACTACACAGAACGGCTCACGGGTAACATTTTGGTGTCCCCCTTACCTTTATCCCTGCCCGCAGGGCGGCTCTACAAATTCCAGACGTCGCGATTAAGTGTGGTCAGCAGGGAAGGCCAGAACCCGGCTTGCACGTTTTGTTTGATCCAAGCCAGAAGCGCCTCTCCCGGCTCCGAATGCACCTCCAGCAGCAGGGCGAGTCTCTCCAGCAATTCCCTGCGCTCAGGGGCCCAGGCGGCGTCACTCACCGACCACACCTCGAGGATGGACAGCACGGTCTCGGGAAGCTTAATGCTGGTCAGCGCACGGAGTTTCTCGCGCCAGGAAGGCGGAGCGGAACGGCCAATGAGAGGGGCGTGGGATTCATCAGGAATTTTCCTGCGTCCATAGTTGCCGCCACCACCCGCGAGGAGGGGGGCAGGAGCGGGGCCCTCGTGGAGGTGGCCAAATCCTTGCGTGATGTCCGCCGCTGGCTGGGAATCACAATGAAAGTGCTCGTAAGACGACTCTGCCATACGCCTCAGCGAGGGCATTGGCGGCAGTGCCGCGCAAGGATCAACATAACATACATCATCGTCCTCATGGTCCAATGCCCTCATGGAGCTGGACACTTTCATATAGTGAGTGACCTTGCCCCCGAACTCCATCGCCGGCTGATAGACCTCCAGGTTCGGCCCGCTTACGGCGAGGCGCTCGGATTCATCCCATGCGATGAAGGCGGTGGCGCGACAGACGATGTTGGTGCGTTCGGAGAGTTGCACCGCAGCGGCGGTGTCGTTCTTCTCCAGGAGATGCTCGATGCGCTGCTTCGCCCAGAGCCGGGAAATGGCGGGATCGGTCACCGCGCGGGCCGGGCAGGTCAGGACGACGGGTGCTCCGGTGCCGTCCTTCGCTGAAAAGACGGGCGAGGACGCGGCCCCGCCGGCCAGGGCGCGCAGGGAAACGGTGAGGCATTCGCCGGCGTGGAGATCGGGGATGCCGTCCGCAGGAAGTTCCCATCCGTCCGGTGGCTGGAGGTCCGTGAGAACCGGATGCCGCAGTCGTGCCGCGAGGCCTGCCACTTTTCCTTCCATGTTCTCCTGTGGCGTGGCGAGGCAGCACGCGCCGCGCTGCTGTGCGGCCAGCCGTCGGAGGAAGGCGTCATTCACCGCGGTATCTATTCCGTAGCAGAACACCCGGAGTTCCGGCCGCGCTTTCATCGTTTGGATGATCGCCGGTTCGTTCCCCACCTGGCCATCGGTGATGAGGACGATCACCGCGCGCCGGTCCAGTGAGTGCTTGTCCACTGCGGCGATAACATGGTGGAGCGCGGGCAGCAGTTCGGTGCCGCCCCCGACGAGCCATTCCTCTAACTTCTGCACGACCGGCTCCGCAAGGATTGCCGCTGGCGGCAACGGCTTCTCTGCGAGGTCGCGAAAGGTGTCTTCAAAAAAGGTAACCCACACGCGGTCCTGCGGCGCGAGATTGCTGAGAAAGGCGCGCAAGGCCCGGCAAGTGGCCGCCCAATTGTGGCCGCCCATGCTGCCGGAACGGTCCACGAGGAAGTAAACATCGTGCGCGGTGTCAGTGGCTGGTGCCGTGTCCGGCGCGATGATCCTGACCAGCGCGTGCCGCTCGCCATTCTCCTCCGCGACCCACGCCACCGGCGTCAGCGCGAACGCCGGTGCCACAGGCAACTGCAGCACGAAATCCCGGTCCGGCACGGACGCCACATCGCCGAGGCGAGCGGTCGAAATCCCGTCGGATTCCCGCAGCATGAGAGTGTGGGTGGGCGACGCGATGCGTGCGGCATCCACGCCCTCCAGCGCGATGCGGCCTTCAATGCTGATCCACGCGGCATCGGGATGAAACGCATCCATCCGCGGCGGGGTCAGGCGTGAAGCGTCGGGCACCTGATCCGTGTCGTCTGCGGTGCCTTTGCCCGAATTCCGCCGCAGCAGCGGCGCCCCCGGGATGTAGCGCACGCCGGGCGTGAAGGGAATGCGGAACTCCCGCCCGCTGCCCGCTGCGTCCAGCGTTTGAAACCACGCGATGCGGATAACGACCGTGTCGCCCGGCGCGAGATTCCCGAGCGCGAGTTCGAAGAGATTGTCGCGCACCGATTCCATGAGCGCCGTGCGGTGCCCCGCGGCTTTCTTTTCCGCTGCCACCGCGCGCGCCTGCTCCACGGCCATGACTTTCGCGGCGATGACGCGATCATTCACGACCATCTCACAGCGGTAAACGGCCGCGCCGCCGGGCAGCGGAAACGTGTAGAGCACATCCAGCGGCTGCGCGCGGTCCTGGTGATAGATCTGGCAGAGTTCGACGCTGACGAGATCGCCGCGCACGTCGAAACGGGCCTCGACACCTTTGAGCGGGAGCGTGATGCGGTTGTTTTGGAGGTAGGCGATGAGGCCGAATGGGGAATGGGAGGGTGTGTTCATGGTAGTTGTGAGAGCAGGCGTTTGATTTCGGAGAGGATGGCCATCGGGACCGTGCGGCCCCGGCGGGAGATGAGGAGAAATTCCGGGTCCAGTTCGTGGGTGGCCCAATGCGTGCCGGTGGCGCCCGCCTTCCGCCGTTCCCGCCAGTCCGCCGCGCCGCGCTCCTGGATTTCCCGCAACTCCTCCAGCGAGCGCCCAAAGATCATCTCCCGAATGCGGCGCAGGGGAAGGCCCTCCGCCTGGAGCAGCCGGATGCCCGTGAGCTGCAGCCGGTGCTTCTCGCCGTAGCCCCGTCCCCCGCCGGCCAGCGGCGCGTCCACCAGCCCGGTCGTGCGGTAAAAGCGGATGTTCCGCTCATTGAGTTCATCGGCCGCCTGCCCATTCGCCGGCACGATGCGATGCTCCGCACACCAGCCATTCACCGCGGCGGCGAGTTCGTTCAGAGTCAGTAATTCTTCGGGCATGGAGAAGGGATTACAGTCTTACAGTGTTACTGTCAAACTGTTTTTCCGACCCGCACTCGACGTTACGATTCCGGCTTGGCATCGGGGGAGTGCGCGGGGAGGAACGCCCATGACTGTTCTCCGCCGCCTGCTGTCCGCCCTGGTTCTGCTTACCGGATCTCTCTCGCCAGCGGCCGGTGCGCCGGCGTTTAGCTTTCAGGATTTCCTGCTCGTGCCGGTGCGCATCCATCTCCTGAGTTCGGAGGAAACCGCTGCGCTTCAGACGACACTGACCAGCGGGGACGTGGACCGCATTCTCCTGAAGGTGAACCGCGTGTGGGCACCGGCGGGGATTCAGTTCTTCATGGAATCACTCGTCTGCGAGCCGGCAGCGGCGGCCAAAAAGGAGATCGAGCCAGACCCCACGAAGCGCGTCCCTGCCGGACTCGATTCCATGCTCAAGCACATGCCGCCAGCCACCCGGTGCGCGGAGGCGTTCAATATTTACTACATCAAATCCTTCGACGTGAATGGCGTCTTTTTCGGCAAACCGGAGGCGATTTTCGTGAAGGACACTGCCAGCCTGCGCAAGGTCGAGGGTGGAATAGACGAGCCGCTGCCGCGCGTGACTTCACACGAACTGGGGCATGCCTTTTCGCTCCCTCACCGGCAGGATACTTTCAATCTGATGGCGTCGGGGACGACCGGCACGACTCTCAATGAGGCCGAGATTCACCAGGCCCGCGAGAGCGCGGCGAAGCGGTCCTGGATTCAGTCAGCCAAAGCCTTGCAGGATACAGCAGTGGCGCTGGAGAAGGACGGCAAGTCCGCAGAGGCTGTCGCCGTTTACCAGAAACTCGCCGCCCTCCCGCTGGAGTCAGCTCCGGAAGTGCAGTCGGCGCGGGAGAAGTCAAAAGCTGGATCAAAGAGTAATCCCTGAGTCTGTCGAAGGTGTTGGCTTCAGCGCCTAGGTCTGGTAGCGGGCCACAGGATTTCGAGAAGCACGCCAGACGCTCCCCCGATACCAGACCTACAAGCTCAG
>JANOZA010000656.1:0-20010 GCA_031429155.1 Verrucomicrobiota bacterium
AGCGATGGACGATCCAGCAGCGCTGGACCCTGCTCCTGACACGGCTGCTGCGCCGCTGGCTGGGAGGAAAATGGTTACCCGGCCTGCCCGGCGGGGCCGAACCCCTGCTCAGCGGATGAAACTTCAGCCTCTCTGCCTCCATCCCGACGACGTGCCATCGTCCTGCCAAAAGGACGAGGGAAAGCAGTGCCCATTTTCCTTTTTAGGGTTAAAGGAGGTAACATTGCCGCCGGCATCTGTGACCTGGAAGACCAGCGGATAGCTGCCGCTTTGAAACCAGTTCACCGAGCCGGAAGCGAGGCGCACGCGATAGGTGAGGTCGCCGGATTCGGGGTCCGCGGCGGAGAGGCCGGTGAAGATGTCGAGGAAGGAAGGCGGATCATCGTAGGCGAGCAGCGCGGGGCCGGTGATGGTCGGCACATTGGCATCCAGCACCTGCACGGTGCGGGTGCGCTCGGTGCGATTCCCGGCTTTATCCACCACGGCGTAGCGCAACAGGTGTGGTCCGGGAATAAGCGGTAAGCCCTGGCCGCTGACCGCCACGCTGGCGGTGAGGTTGCCATCCGTCTCGTCCACGGCGGTGAATCCGGGTTCGGTGAATGGCTGGCCATAGGGCAGGCTCATAGTGTCGCCACCGGTGAGCGTGAGCACGGGCGGAGTGACATCCGGCGAGCCGAAGAGAGCGAAACTGTTCACACCACGATAAAGTGGCTGGCCCCAGCGACCGGCGGCATTTTTGAAGCGCAGGCCGATGCGGTGACCGCCGGCCCGCAGAGTTTGGATGCTCACCGGCAGCGTGTTCAGAGCGGCAGCGTAGTCATTTACCTGAAGGCTGATGGGCGCGGTGGCAGCCAGCCCTGTGCCGGGGTCGAGGTCGAGGAAATACTCCCCCTGTGTGATGCGGCGTTCCGCGGAGCCGAGATTGCCCGGTCGCGTCACAGTGAGGGTCAGTGCCGCGGAGGCGGTGAACCAACTCGCAGCCAGTGCGCCGTTCTGGAGAGCGCGGACTTCGATGGCGTCGCTGCCGCTCATCTGCGCCGTCACCAATGGGGCCAGCCGCGGATCGCCATTGATGCCCAGGAGCAGTCGCTGCAAAAACGCCTGCTGCGTCTCGCCCTGACGAGCCTCCAGCAGGACCGTCACGCCACCAATCGTGACCTGACTGGTGACAACGGGACACTGATGCAGAATGCCCAGCTTCCAAACCTGCGTCACCGCCGCATCCGGTGCTCCGGCTGGCGGACGCGCCGCCACTTCCGCCTCCGTGGCCGTGAGGAGTGCGGAGGGGTGCCGTGTGAAACTGCGAAACACCGGACGGCTCCACTGCCCGGCGGCATTTCGCACGCGCACGCCCACCGGATAAGTCCCCGGAGCCAGGCCAGCCTGCGGCACGCCCGCTCCGGCGAGTGATGCCGAAAGCGAAACCACACCGGAGACGCCGAGCGGCTGGCCCAGGCCCGGCCCCGGATCGCTGCCCACAAAATACTCCGCCGTCACGCCCGGCGCGAATCCGCCGGTGGCCGCGTCGCTCATGCCCTGGCTGGCCGGGCCGTTGCGGTCGAGGCCACCGGCGAGTGTGTAATTCCCGGGCCGAACTGTGAACCGCCTGAGCAGCGGATTGCTCCATCGCCCGGCGTCATCCTTCACCCGGATGCCGACTTCATAAGTGCCGGGAGGCCGCGCCAGCGCGACAGTCTGCGACTGGATGGCAGCGCCGAGGCTGACGGACCCGGTAAGCGTGAGCGGGGTGCCATTCCCCGCGCCGGGATCAGTGCCGAGATAATACTCCGCCTGCACGATGGCGGCCCCGGCGGGCAACGGCGACGTGACCGCCAAGAAGGCAGCCAGCCAGCGCAGGCGATGGAAAAGTAAGCGCATGAGATTCGGCGGCTGAATTAGGGTGCGCTCACGGCCAGGCCTTCGCTCAGGATCACTTCCGGCTCCACGCCTTCCAGCACCTGATCCGGTGAAAGATCGAAGGAGATCACCACGGGATTCTCCGTCGTCCAGCCATCAGGATCGAACCACCCGCCGCCTGAGGGGCCAATGTCATTGCGGCTGCCGTCGCGGTCGTTGTAGCGCGGGTTGAGTGTGCCGGCATTGATGCACGGGGAGGTCGGCTGGATTTTAGGAGCTTCGTTAACGACAAAGACCGGGTCGGCTTCGATGTTGTTTTCGGAAACAATGCCTCCTCTGACTTGGAAACCCTTGAAGTGCGGCTGGCTGCTCCATTCGAGGTTGTTTGAAGCCGTCACACCGAAGGGCGCATTGATCTCATACATACAGCCGTAGAAAATGTT
Source organism: Verrucomicrobiota bacterium (assembly GCA_031429155.1). Taxonomy (GTDB): domain Bacteria; phylum Verrucomicrobiota; class Verrucomicrobiia; order Verrucomicrobiales; family V1-33; genus V1-33. The sequence continues at coordinate 2,301 of JANOZA010000656.1, forward strand.
ATTCCGGATCTGTACGGCCGAGGTATCTTGAATTCGGATCGCGTCAGAGTTGTTGCCCCCAACGCTTACTCCGAAATTCATTCTGATGGAGTTATTTTGTACCACGGCGGAGTTGCCGCTGCCCGCAATCCAAATACCAAACTCCTCGCTGTAGTCGCTACTCCACCTGACATTGTGAATATTGCAGTTGGCCACCAGGTATTGATTTCCAGAACCATGAAGTCTCACTGCGACAGCCTCGAAGTTCTGCCTGTCGATCTCAGAACCGACCAAAACAACTTTGTCCCCAGAGCCGTGGAATTGAAACGCCTTCGTCTTGGAGTAGCCAAACCACGCGCGATTGGATCTCCAAATCACATCGCCGTTTACTGTCGTCCTGAATGCCACAGTCCGCTGGCAATTGTCGGTTGATTCGAAATTGCCCGCCATTGTTACGGCGGTCGCATGTACGATGCCGACGGTCTGGGAAATGCCGCCGGTAAGAGTGCTGCGTGAGATTTCGACGGTTCCGCCTGCGGGCAGCAGGCTGGAAAGCTGCGAATCGATGATTTTGAGAGTGGTGGCTCCGGTGGTATTGATGGCAGAACCCGGACGGGCATCGAGACTCCGGAAGATCAGCCCCGTGGTATTCGTGACCGTGATCCCCTTGACGGCGGAGCCGACCAGAAACCCTTCAAATGGCGGAGCATCCACCACACCCGTCCAGGTAACGCTGCCGGTGATGGCGACCTCCTGCCCGCTGACTTCGACGAGCCTGATCGCCTTGTTCACCGTGAGGTCTTCATTGTAGATGCCGCCGAAAATGGCCACGATGTCGCCGGGAACGGCGAGATTGATCTTGGCCTGAATGGAGGTGCCGGGCAGGACTGCGTGGGTGGCGGCTTGCAGCGGCAGAGGAAGGAGCGCGGGCAGGAGAAGAAGGCGGCGGAGTTCCATAAGCGAGTGCAGGTATGGGCCCGGACAGAACCGGGCGCGGGTTCAGGATTTGATTTGGATAGGCCTCACATTTGCGGGCGCACTGATGGATGCAACATGTTTTGTCCGGTGGATTTTACTTGATGCCTGCCGCCGGACGGGGCACCCGCGAGGCGAAGGTGATGCGGAAAAACCCTCCTGCGGGATGCATACCGTTGTTGCCTTTGCGGGAACTGGAATGGTCCGGTAACGCTCCCTAATGATAGCCGCCCTGCGCCGCACTCTAACCGACCTCTTCGATCCCCGGCTGACGTGGACGCTTATCAAGGCGGTGGTCTTCAGCACGCTCGCTTACGCGGCAGTATGGGGAGCGGCGTGGTGGCTCATCATGCGCTCGCAATGGGCGGACGCGGCATGGTTGGATCACTCGCTGCATGTTCTCGGCGGGCTGGGGGTGATGGTGTTGTCGCTGCTGCTCTTCCCTTCGGTGTTTGGTGTCGTGCAGGCGCTCTTTCTCGACGGGGTGGCGGACCGCATTGAGGCGCGGCACTACCGGGAACTCGGCCCGGCGCGGGGGACGGCGGTCTGGGACGGGATGCTGGTGGCGGTGAAGGTGCTGGTGCTCATGGTCGTGGTGAATCTGGTGATGCTGCCCGTGTACATCGTTGGGAGCCTCTTTCTCGGTGCCGGCATGGCGCTCTTCTATGCCGTGAACGGCTGGCTCTGCGGCCGCGAGTATTTCGTGCAGGTGGCGCTGCGCCGCATGACGCGGGCGGAGACGAAGCGGTGGTCGCGGGCGAACAGCGGCACGCTCTGGCTGGCGGGTGTAGCCATCACTTTGCTGGGGACCGTGCCGTTGCTCAATCTGGCGGCACCCGTGCTCGGCTGCGTCTTCATGGTCCATGTGGCCCGAACCCTGCGCCCGCCCGCAGGATCACCGGGCGCCATTTTCGACAAACCCAAACATTGACCGCGCGGGACGGGCATGGTAACTCGACAACCCGGAGCGGCTCCGGATCGTTATGGAAAAATTCCTCATAGTAGTGGGCGTGTGGCTGGCGGGGACTGCGTTGCGGACCTTTGGGAGCCCGTGGCTGCGCAAGCCGGGGGCGGTGCTCTATCTCGCGGCTACGTTTCTCGCGGGCTACTATCTCCCGGGCGGCTCGCCGGTGGCGGGCGGGTGTGCGGTGGCTGGGTGGTTTGTACTGCCGTGGCTGGAAATCATGCTGCGGGTGCGGGCCATGCGACTCCCGATAAACAAGACGCTGAGTAACCGCTTTCCGCCGTCGCGCGATGATTTCCCGCACCTTCGCGAGTTGACCGGCGAGGTGGAAGAGGCCGGATTCGAGATGATCGAAGACACCGGCTGGGATGGTGGGGATGTGCGCCAGTTTCTGCGCCTCTTCTATATGGAGGAACAGCGCGTGCAGGCGGCCATCAGTCTCAATCAGCAGCGCGGCGCGGGCATTGTCTATCTCAGCCTGACCACCCGCACCTCGGACGGGCGGGTGTGGACGACGACTGATTATCCGTTCTCCAACACCATGCAGCAGCCCCCGGGCGTGCAGGTGCAGCGAGTGCCGTGGGCGGGCAGCATCGGCGCGCTGCTCGAGGTACACAACGAGTGGATCGAGAAGCAGGGGCTGGAACTGCCGCAGGACGCGCTGGAAGTGGACTCCGCCACGCTCACCGATCGTCTCTCAGGTGAATTGCAGCATCAGATCCGGCACAATCTCAGCACCGGCATCATTCTCGACAGTGGCGAAGGCACGTTTCGCTATTCCTGGCGCGGCTGCTTCTACCTCTGGCGGCAGTTCGTGAAGGACATGGTGAAGCTGGCGTAGCCTTCCCGTCCTCCGGATCACGCCCGATCAGTGATTAAACATGAACTCCTTGGAGTTCAGCAGCGCCCAGAAGGTGTCTTCGAGAATCTGCTGCGTCTCGGCTGGAGTGGCCGTGATGGCGTCCGTCACGGCTTTGGCCTCGGAAGGCGAGGGCTTGCGGCTGAAGCAGCGAATGTAGAGTGACTCCATGACTTGCTCCGGGGTCTTTTTGCCGTCTATCAGCTTCTTCACGAGCTGCCCCTCGTTGATCTTGTTCTGGGTGATGTCGCCGTTTAGAAGATGGAGTGCCTGGCCGAGATTGGGGTCCATCTTTACTTCGCATGAGCAAACCGTGGTGCGTTCGGCACGCCCGAACGTGCGCAGGAAGTAGGTGGAGACATTTCCGTCCGCGATCTGCACAGCGCGGGCTCCGAGCGGCAAGCCCTGGAATTTGTTTTTCGTATCCGTCACGGAACTGATACTGTCGAGCATGACCTCGGCGCGCTGGCGGCGCAGGATGGCGTGGCTGAAGTTCTTTTCGTCGTCCTGGTTGCTCTCATTGACGCGGCTGCTGAGCTGATAGGTGCGGCTGGTGCAGATGTCGCGGACGAGGCGTTTGAAGTCGTAGTTGTACTCCGTGAGCTTCTTGCCCATCTCGTCGAGCAGCTCGCGGTTGGTGGCGGGATTGGAAATGCGCACGTCGTCCACGGGCTCAATGATTCCCATGCCGAAGAAGTGGCTCCAAATGATATTGGAGAGGTTGGTGGCGAAATACGGATTCCGCGGACTGGCGAGCCATTCCACCATGACCTTGCGGCGATCCTTGCCGGTGAGGTCCGGCTCTTCTGCGCCGAGCAGCTTGGGCTTTTGCGGCGCTTTGGTGACGATGTGATTCACCTCGCCGCCGCCGGCATTGAAGACCACCGTCTCACGCGGATCTTCGGCCTGCTTGCGGCCCACCTGGCTGAAGAACGAGGCGAACCCGTAGTAGTCGTTCATCGTCCAGCGATCGAACGGATGATTGTGACACTGGGTACACTGGAGCCTCATGCCCATGAAGACCTGAGCGACGTTTTCCGCGACCTTGAGAGTGTCGCGCTCAATTTGGTAATAGTTTGTCGCGGGATTCGTGAAGGTGCCGCCGTCCGCGGCGAGGAGTTCCTGCACGATCTTGTTGAAAGGGACGTCCTTCGAGATGCGGTCCTTGAGCCAGTTGAAATAGAGGAGCGTGGATTTGTAGCTCATCTGAGTCTGATTGTTGGTGCGGATCTGGAGCAGCTCCGCCCATTTCATGACCCACATTTCAGTGAACTCTTTGCGGGCGAGGAGTTCGTCCACCAGCTTCGCACGCTTATCAGCTTCCTTGCTGTCCATGAACCGGCGCCAGTCGTCCTCGGAGGGCAGCGAGCCTGTGATATCAATGGATACGCGGCGCAGATAGGTCTCGTCGTCGCAGACCTCGCTCGGGTAGATGCGCAGGCGGTGGAGTTTATCGGCGACGAGTCCGTCTATGTAATTTACGGCCGTGAACTCCGGGCGGGTGTATTTCAAACCGTCAGGAATGACGATGACCTGACTGCCGACGGTGAAGGTCTCGTAGCGCGCCATGACGAAAGCCTCGCCGCGCTTGTTGGCGGTGACCAGTCCATCGGCGGAGATCTTCGCAGTGGGGTCATTATTCGACATGAACACCGTGAGCGGCGTGATGTCGCGGTCGGTGCCGTCCGAGTACTTTGCGCGCACGGTGAACTGAAGTTTTGAGTCCACGCCTTCGAGGACCGCCTTGTTGGGGTAGAGTTCCACGGCCACGATTTTCGGGATGCCCTCGGCATCGTAGGGCACACCCATGTTCACCCACTCGACGAGAGTTTTGTAATTAGCGTCGCCGACCTCCACTTTCTTACCGCCAGTGTGCGGGACAGAATTCACTGTCTTCGTGATGAGCAGGCTCTCCTCCGGCAGCGCAAGATTGATGCGGCGGCCGGCGAGTTCCTGAGTGAGACGGAAGTGGTCGCCCTTGGGATCGAAGCCGAACAGGCTGAGCCGGAAACCATCCTGGCCGCGTGCCGACCCGTGGCAGGAACCGGTGTTGCAGTTGGCACGCATGAAGACGGGCATCACGTCGAGATTGAAACTGACCGGCCGGTCCTTCGCGGAATCCTTGACAGTCACAGCCACGTCCACTTTCTTGTCGAGCCACTCCACCGTGAGTGTCGTCGCGCCGTCTTTGAGGGGGAGGAGTTTATGACCGTCCAGTTTAGCGACGGTGGGATCAGCGAGAGTGATCTTCGCCTTCGGCGTCACGTCCTGGGTGACGTCGTCGTCGAAAGTAGCGACCGCGATGAAGGAATTGAAATCGCGGGCGGTTTCCAGTGTGATAGCCTCGGGATAGACGGCCATGCTGCGCACCTTCGTGGTCGTTTCCTTCGCTGGCTTTGGCGCGGCGGCGACCTTCTCCTTTGCCTTCAGCGTGACGCCTGCCGGCCAGCCGGCGCCTTGAATGACCCACTGCTTGAGAATCTCGATATCGCTGGCGGCCAGCGGCCCATCCTTCGGGGGCATGATGTCTTCGTCGTCCTTCGCCAGGAGGATGCGCTTGATGAGTGGCGACTCGTCCGGCTTGCCGGCCACAACGATGGCACCGTTCTCGCCACCTTTCATAAGCCCCTCAACAGTGTGCATCAGGAGCTTGCCCTTGGTCTTCTCAGGATTGTGACAACCAACGCAGTTGGCCTCCAGAATGGGCTGCACCTTATCGGTAAAGTAGGCGTCGTCCGCGACGGCGAGCGAAGCGGCGAAGCTGAGGATGAGGAGTGGGCGGATCATGGTCGTGATGGGGTGGAGCCGGTGGATCGGACAGCGCTTGGATACGGGCGAACCGCGCTGTCCTTGCAGTTAAGGTTTCCACATAATTCGGACCGGGCAAGCCCTTCATTATCAGCGGAGGGTGGGAGTTTAGCAGTGAGATGCACTTCTCGCCGACATTGACCTTGCCGGTGTTCCACTGGTATAGTCACCCAAATGCGACTCCTCCCCTCCCTCGCCCTCCTCCCGCTCCTCGTCATTTCCGCTGCCGCCGGGGACTTCTTGAACTTTGAAGTTCCCCCGGTGCATCCGCTGGACATGAGCCCGGACGGCGCGCTCCTGGCAGTGTGCCATACGGCGGACAATCGAGTGATTCTCTACTCGATGGTTTCAGGCACGCCCGTGCCGGCGGCCGCCATCGCGGTGGGGATGGACCCAACCAGCGTGCGGTGGCGGACGGCCACGGAACTGTGGGTGACCAATCACACCTCAGACACCGTCAGCGTTGTGGATGCCGTGCGCTGCACGGTGAAGCACACGCTCCAGACCGCCGACGAACCTGTAGATGTCGTCTTCGCAGGCTCGCCGCAGCGGGCGTGGGTCGCGTGCTCTCAGGTGAACAAGCTCCAGCTTTTCGATCCCGCGAATCCGTCAGCGGGCGTGACGAATGAAGTGGTGCTCGAAGGCGAGGATCCCCGCTCCCTCGCGGTGAGTCCGGACGGGACGAAGGTCTATGCCGCCATTTTCGAGAGCGGGAACAGCAGCACCATCCTGGCGGGTGGCGGTGACGGCACGACCATCAGCTTTCCGCCGAATGCGGTGAGCAATCCCGCCGGTCCGTACGGCGGCACAAACCCTCCGCCAAACAGCGGAACAAATTTCGTCCCTGCGAAAAACGCTGCCGCCGGCACGCCGCCGGTCGTTGGTCTCATCGTGAAAAAGAATGCCGCCGGCGCGTGGATGGACGACAACGCGCGTAACTGGACCGCGCTCGTGAACGGTGGCAATGCCAGTCCACCCAACGCCGCCTCGTCAGGCCGCGTCGCCGGCTGGGACGTGGTGGACAACGATGTCGCCATCATTGATGCCGCCACGCGCGCGGTGACTTATGCCGAGCGCCTCATGAACCTCTGCATGGCCCTCGGCGTGAACCCCGCCACCGGTCGCGTCACGCTCGTCGGCACCGAGGCGACCAATGAGATTCGCTTCGAACCCAATGTGAAAGGCACGTTCGTCCGCGTGCGCATGGGATCCTTTCTTCCCGCGACTCCAGGCACGAAGAATATCCTCGACCTCAATCCCCACCTCACCTACGCCACCCACAATGTCGCCCAGTCCGAGCGCGACAAATCGCTCGGCGATCCCCGCGCGATTGTCTGGAAAGCCGACGGCACGCGCGGCTACGTCGCCGGCATGGGGTCGAATAATGTCGCCGTGATTGATGCCAATGGCGCCCGCATTGGCACGACCCCCATCACGGTTGGCCAGGGGCCGGCTGGCCTCGCCATGGATGAAGCCCGCGGAAACCTTTACGTGCTCAATCGTTTCGGCGGCAGCCTCTCCATCATCAGTCTCGCGACAGGGGCAGTGACTTCGACCATCCCTTTCTTCGATCCCACTCCCCCGGCGATCAAGAATGGCCGGCCGTTCCTCTACGACACCCGGCGCACATCCGGTCTTGGCCAGGCTTCATGCGCGTCCTGTCATGCCGATGCCCGCATGGACCGGCTCGCGTGGGATCTCGGCGATCCATCAGACGCTGTGAAGAATGTCAGCGGCACCTCCACCCCCCCCACCCCACCGAAACACAACCTCGGCTTTGGTTTCCCAGGGCTGACTGGCGGCTTCACCAACTTCCATCCCATGAAGGGCCCCATGACCACGCAGACCATGCAGGACATTATCGGGAAAGAGCCGCACCACTGGCGAGGCGACCGCGATGGCATCGAGGAGTTCAATGCGGCGTTCGTGGGCCTGCTCGGCGATGACGTACAACTCACTCCGAGCGAGATGCAGCAGTTCGAGGACTTCCTCGCCACCATCGCCATTCCGCCCAATCCGTTTCGCAACATGGACAACACGCTGCCTGCCAGTGTTCCCCTTCCCGGCCACTACACATCGGATCGTTTCGGACCTGCCGGTCAGGCGATGCCGGCGGGCAATCCTCAGAACGGACTCGCCACGCTATACCGGCCACTCAACCGCGGCATTGATCGCGGGGCTTTCGCCTGCGTCACCTGCCACACGCTGCCCACGGGCATGGGGACGAACACGGTTTTCAGCCAGACGACACTCTCTTTCGGCTCCCCGATCGCGAACGGCCCCAATGGCGAACGGCATCACGCGCTGGTCTCGGTGGACGGTTCCTCCCAGAAAGCCATCAAGATTCCCCAACTCCGAAATCTCTACGATAAAGTCGGGTGCGACCTGACGCAGGCGCGCAGCCTCGCAGGCTTCGGATTCCTCCATGACGGCTCGGCAGACTCACTCGCGCATTTCTTGTCGGAACAGGCATTCAATCCGAACACCGAGCAGGAAGTTGCGGACCTTGTGGCACTCATGCTGTGCTTCAGTGGTTCCGGATTCGGTGCCGGCGTAGCGTTTGAGCCGCCAGGCACGGCCAGTCAGGACTCGCACGCCGCGGTAGGGCGTCAGTCGCTCCTCACGTCCGCCACGCTGCCCGCAGCGGACAAGACGCGACTCGATGCGCTCGTCATCCTGGCGAATGCCTCCGCGATAGACCTTTTCGCCAAAGCCAATGTCAACGGCGTCCCCAGAGGCTGGCATTATCAGAGCGCGAACAACTTCCAAACGGACCAGGCCGGCGTCATGGAAACCCTCACCGCCATCCTCGCCCGCGCCACCGCCGCAGAGCCCGTGCTCTTCACTGCCACCGCCCGCGATGCCGCCCGCGCCACCGGTCGCCGCATGGGCATCGAACGCGACCGCGACAATCTTCTCGACTACGACGAGACCCGCGACCTCGTCGCCTCAGTCCCCGGGGTGCAGAATCCCTTCCGCCCGGACAGTTTCGACAGCACTGGCAACAACGGCTCGCTCGCCGCCAACGGCCTCGCCGACGGCCTCGACGACTTCGACGGCGACGGTCAGACGAATGCCGCAGAATTCCTCGCCGGCACGAATCCCGTCGGCAACTGGAGCACCAACGCCCCGCCGCTGGACGTCGCCGTCTCGCACAACACCCCATTCACCACCATCACTCTCTCTTGGAATGCCGCCCCCCACGGCGTCTATGAAATCCGCTGGTCCGCCGACATGGTGGTCTGGACTCCACTCACCACCGGCACCCTCGCCGCCACTGCCGCCGGCGGCCTCATGACCTGGACCGACAGCGGCCCTCCCGCGACCCCCGCCGCGCCCGCAGCCACCCAGCGCCGCTTTTACAAAGTCGAGCGCACCAGGTAATATCGCGGTGCGGCGGCGACGGGCGGTGGACCGGGGAGGATTTTTCCGGGAAAATGGGCCCGGAAAGCTAATCTTCGGGCCATTTCACAGGAAATCCCTGCTCCCGGACATCAGAATGAGGTCTCTGCACGCGCAGAGTGGCTCCAGGGACATCTGACCTGCCTCTCTGCAGGGAACAACTGCTCGTAGAGATGTCTGACCTGCCTCCTTGCAGTTGCAAGGAGCGAGGTCCGATGCGCCGGGTCCGACCTGCATGGTGCCGCTGCCGGGCAGCCTGCAAAGTCTTTCGCTCACCGGATTCCCGATGCAGCGGGACGGACCCTACTTCACCCACATCATGATCAGCGCGGTGATGAACACATTCACCAGCGCCAGCTCGAAGAAGAAAACCCAGCCGAGGCGCATGAGTTGATCGAAACGGAAGCGGGGCAGAGTCCAGCGGACCCACATGAAAAAGAAAATGAAGGCGACGATCTTGGTGAGGAAGCAGCCCATGTGGAGGAGGCCCATCCACCAGTTTTCCTTGGCGAATTCGCCGGTGGGAAGGAACGGGATGCTCCAGCCGCCGAGGAAGAGCGTCACCACGAGGCCGCTGCCGATGATCATGGCGGCGTATTCGCCCATGAAGAACATGGCGAATTTCATGGCGGAGTATTCGGTGTGGTAGCCAGCGACGAGTTCGGTCTCGCATTCCGGGAGGTCGAAGGGCATGCGGTTGGTCTCGGCGAAGACGGCGACGGTGAAGATGACGAACGAGATCGCCATCGGGATGAGGAGGAGCCAGCGCTGGAGCGACAGGCCATTCCCCCATGCGGGGAGGAGGAGCCAGCCGTTGGCGTCCTGCTCGGCGACGATCTTGCTGAGGTTGAGATCGCCGAAAACCATGAGCACGGGGATGATGCTGAGGCCCATGCTGAGCTCGTAGCTGATCATCTGACTGCTGCTGCGCACGCCGCCGAGGAAGGAGTATTTCGAGTTCGACGCCCAGCCGGCGATGACGATGCCATAGACGCCGAGGCTGGCGATGGCGAAGGTGAAGAGCGGGCCGACATTGAGGTCGGCGATGACCATCTTATAGACGTCGCCGCCGATGTTCATCGAACTGCCAAAGGGAAGCACGGCCACAGTGAGCAGCGCCGGGATCATCGTAAGCATCGGGGCGAGCCAGAAGTAGAACTTCCGCACGTGGCCGGGGGTGTGTTCCTCTTTGAGGAAGAACTTGAGGCCATCGGCGAGGGGCTGGATGAGGCCGAAGAGGGGGAAGTCTTTCTTCGCACCGAAGATGGTGAGGGGAACGCCGGCGCGGTTCGGGCCGACCCGGTCCTGGATAAAGGCGCTGACTTTGCGCTCGCCCAGTGAAGACAGCGCCACCAGCGGCATGATGACCACGAGGGTCATAAAAAGGATCTTGATGATGGAGGCGATGAGGAACGTGTCCATAAGGGGCAGCCGGAAGGAGCGCTCCGGGTATTCTTCCCGGCCCGCAGCGGCAAGCCGTTTTGTGAAGTTTTTCCCGCAGCAACACCCGCGATTTTTATCTGGCCAGCCGGGGGGATCGTGTGTCAGGTTCGGAGCCTGACGCCATGCACCACCATCGCCTATTCCTCACCGCCACCGCTTCCCTGCTCCTGCCGGCCGCGCTAAACGCGCAGTTGAAGGACCCCACGAAGGAAGACCCCGCTAAGTCAGCGCCTGCCGCCGAGCCAGCCGCGCCAGGGCTCAAGAGCCGACAGAGCACGGTGTATGGCCTGCTGGTGATGCAGATCGGCGAGGGAAAACTCGCGGGCCAGGCTTCGCAGATGAACTGCACAGCGACAAAGGGCGGCATTGATCCCGCAGTGCTCAAGTTCAATCAGGATGTCGGCAAGGACATGGATGGCGCGCTCAACGAAGTGAAGAAATACATGGAGGTCCGGCACAACGACTGGCCGAAAGGCTGGGTCATCGAGCTGTCGTTTGAAGACCGCTATCAGCCAAAGGACGGACCATCCGCAGCCGTCGCCTGCGCGCTGATGGTGGATAGTCTCATCACCGGCATGCCGCTCCAGGACAAGACAGCGATCACCGGTGACATGACTGCGAGTGGAATGGTGCAGCCCGTCGGCGGGGTGCCCGACAAACTCCGTGCCGCCGCCGCCAAACATTGCACCATCGCCTGCATTCCTGTGAAAAACGGCCGCAGCATGGCCGACCATATGTTGCTCAAAGGACCGAAGCCGGTCACCGCCATTCAAATATTTACGGCCGAGAAATTCGACGATGCGAAGAAGGTCGCCAGCACCCCGCGCGATCCCGGTGTCGAGAAAGCCATCAGTGAATTTGCCGAAATCGCCCGGGTGTTGAACGCCAACCCAAACCCCGCCTCTGCGGTGCAACACCCCAAAGTCATCGAGCGCCTCCGTTCCGTGCTCGCCAGCGCGCCGAATCACCTCTCGGCCAAACTCCTGCTCGAACTGGCCGAAGGAAAAGGAAGCAAAGTCCTCTCCGCCGCCGGTTCCCTGGAGGCCATCAATTCCGAATCCGAAGCCCTGCTTGCCGGCCTTCGCAGCGGCAAGCCTGAGAAGCTGGCCAAAGACAAACTGGCCGACAGCCTCAGCCGCCTCAACGCCATTCGCCCGCGCCTCGACAAACGCACCGCCCCGTATGCGGATTCGCTACTCGATTTCGGCAAAGCCTTCCGCTTCTACAGTGGCGACTCCCCCGACACCCGCACGGAAGCCGTCAAAGCGCTAAGTGATCTCCAAACCAAAGGAAAACGGGTCCAGGCCGAGTGGGACAAACTCCGCAGCGACCAGGCGCTGATGGAGACGGTGATGGATCAGTAGGGCTACTTCCCCCGCTGCTTCCGCCAAATCGCGCGGTGATTCTGTGCCCAGTCCATCAGGGCGGCCTCAAACCCCACATCGCGTTTCTGCTGTTCGCTCAGCAGCCATTTATGCCGGAGAATCTCCTCACGCTCGGCGAGATAATTACCGTAGGCCCCGCTCCCACTGCGGGAGGCGGCTTCGTCGTCCTGAGCTGCTGGTTCGGCTGACATGCCGCGATCTATGAGCGCCCGCCCCGGCTGCGCCACCGGGTTTCTTTTCCGCCTTCAGCCTTGCCCGCCGCCAGCCATGCGCCTTAAAGAAGTGCCCTGCCCCCTCAAGCTGAGCACCGGGGCGCAGACTACACTTTCGCCAAATGCCTTCCCAACCCTCCGTCCTCAATGCTGACCGCCTCACCACCGGCGGCGCCCTTCTGATCCCCACACGACTCGATGCTGCGGACCTGGCGAAGCTCATCCGTGTATGCCAGGGACGCCGGCTCGCCCTGCTGACCGAGGCCTCCGCCGCCTACGCGCCAGGCGTGAAGCAGGCGATCCTCGCCAGCGGCCTCCCGACGTGGGAGCGCGGAACGGCAAGTGACTGCGAATCCGCCGCCACCGCTGTACACAACGGCACTATCGTCGTTTGCGTGCCGCCCGCCGTCACGGCTCTGCGCGGCACCACTATCCTTGTACCCCGTTCCATCCTGGATGATCTCTGCGAGTGGCACCTCCCGGTGCAGCCGCTGGGCGTGGACCATCCTGCGGAGCTAAGCCTCAAGATCGAGAGCAGCGGCGGCCTTGCGGAATCCGTCTTCTGCTTCGCGCCGGTCATTCCCGGGCAGAGCGTAACGCTGCCCGCCGTGCAGGAGGCACTGATCAATGCCGCCGCTGAAGCCTATGACACCCGCCCCGTCTTCAAAGAACACCTCGGAAGGCTCCTCGTCACCGGATTGAAGCGATACGCCTCCACCACTATCCATGACGGCGTGGACGGCAGCGACACACGTTACTCCCACATCTTCGCCGCCGCCGCCGCACTCGCCGCGCACATCAAGCGGCAGACGAAACAGCAGCGGGTCGGCATCGTGCTCCCGCCGGGACGCGGAGGACTCATTGCCAATCTCGCCGTGATCTTCGCGGGCCGGATCCCGGTGAACCTCAACTTCACTGCGCCCAAGGAATCCATCCTCAGCGCCATCAAGCAGGCCGGCATTGACCGCTTCATCACCGCCGATGTCATCGTCAGAAAGGTCCAGAATTTCCCATGGCCGGCACAGAAGGACACCATCTTCATCGAGCGCGTCCTGCCAAACATCAAAGGCGCCTGCGCCCGCTGGCTCATCCTGCAAAAGTTGCTGCCTGCCTCTGTCCTCAGCACTCTGCTCGGCCTGCCCGGCAAAGGCGGCGACGATGAAGCCGCCCTGCTCTTTACCAGCGGCAGCAGCGGCGAGCCCAAAGGCGTCGTCCTCACGCACCGCAATCTCATCTCCAACCTCTCTCAGTTCGGTGCCCGACTCTCGCTCAAAGGCGGCGAAAAAATCCTCGGCTGCCTTCCGCTCTTCCATTCTTTTGGCTCCACGGTCACTCTCTGGTTCCCCGTCATCGAAGGCCTCGGGCTCGTCACCTATCCCACGCCGCTGGAGCCGCCGAAACTCGCTGAACTCATCGAGAAGCACAGCGTGGATGTCCTCCTCGCCACGCCTACTTTTCTCCGTGGCTACATGCGCCGCGTGAAGGTGGAGCAACTCGCCAGCCTCAGGCTCATCGTGACGGGAGCGGAGAAACTGCCGCCCAATTTCGAAGAGGAGTTCCGCAACAAATTCGGCAAGCCCGTCATGGAAGGCTACGGCCTCACCGAGACGAGCCCGGTCTCCAACCTCAACCTGCCGGATCCCGCACCCGCTGGAAATCATCCCGTTCTTGCCGCCCGCCGCATGGGCTCCGTCGGCCAGTTCCTGCCGGGCATCGCCATCAGAATTACGGACGCCATCACCGGCGAACCACTGCCCATTGACCGCAGCGGCATGATCTGGATGCGAGGCCCCAACATTTTCCCCGGCTATCTCAACGCGCCGAAGAAAACCGCCGATGTCATCCACGACGGCTGGTTCCGCACCGGCGATATCGGCCGCGTGGACGCTGATGGATTCCTCTACATCGAGGGCCGTCTCAGCCGCTTCTCCAAGATCGGCGGCGAAATGGTCCCGCACGAAACCGTGGAGGAGCACATCAACCGCGCCCTCGGTTTCGACGGCGACACCGAGCGCCGCATCGCCGTCCTCGGCGTGCCGGACCCTGACAAAGGCGAAGCCCTCGTCCTCCTTTCCACCACCGCCAGCGAGGCCGTGAAACAGGAACTCATCCAGCTCCGCTATACGCTGCTGGAAAAAGGCGTCCCCGCCCTGTGGATTCCCAAGCGCCTCGTCCGCGTGGAAAACATCCCCATGCTCGCCAGCGGCAAACTCGACATCAAAGGCTGCGAACGCCTTGCCCAGGAATCAGGACAGTAGAGCCCGCTGTCACGGCACCCGGGCCGACACCCGGTAAAAGCTCCGGCCAGGCAGCGGCGCGGGGTCGGTCCACTCGTAGGCGGGATTGTCGGCAGCGGGTGCGAGTTCCGCTCCCTGGTTCAGCCAGTCGCTCAGGTTTGTGCTGCGCTGCACCTGATAACGGCGGGACTTGAGTGCGGGGAAAACGAGTTTCCAGGAGGCACCAGCGGTCTGCAAAGCGATAGGCGGCATCGCGCCAGTGCGGCCATCGAGAGGGCTGGTGTCAAAAATGAATTCCGTCTGGTTATCAAAGCCATCTCCATCGGGATCACCAGCCGCGCCGTGGTCGCCGAAGGGATTGTTCATCTCAAGGCGGTTCGCGTTTTCCCAGTAGTCCGGCAGTCCATCGCCGTCGGCATCAGAGCGGGCGTCGGGAAAGGCTTTCACCAGACGCACGGCCGTGAGCGTGGTGTCTCCGCGGCGGTGAGTGACGCGCAGGTGATGCAGGAAGTTGTCGTCGCCGTTGTAGAGATTCGGCAGAGTAATGGCGAGGGCATCGCTGCTGGCATTTTCATTGCGCACGACGGCGAGAGCGCTGGCGGCGAGCGGTTCCTCGCCGTCGGACTCACCGCTCACGGTGCTGGCAATGAACACGGAGAACTCGGACTTCAGCACCGCATCGGAAATGCCGCTGCCGAGACTCTTGTCGAAGACGCACTTCGCCACGTAACCGCTGCCGACGGTATCGCCGTCCGCTGAGGGAAAGGCGATGCCGAAATTCACAGCGGAGCCGGTGTTCACGGTACGTGTCAGCGTCGTGAAGTGACCGGCGACATCGCTCAGCGAATTGTCGGCACTGGAAGTCGCCTCCTTCAGCCTCACCCGAATGGTCGCGACACCACTGGCGGGGATACTCTTATACTCGAAGCGCCACTCATTCGTCCAAGCCGTGCCGCCGGCATTCACTGGCGGGCTGAGTGCCGTCGCTTTGGCCCAGTTGGCCGCGCCGTTGCCGTTGGCCGCGCTGTCGTTCGCCGCGCTGCTGTCGAGAATGGAATACCAAACCTCCTGCGGCTGATCGTCACTGAGGACGACAAACCCGTAGGTGCTGCCGCCGATGGTATCGTTGTTCTGCGCGGGAAAGCGCACCACCCCGGCAGGCCGCGACTGGTCCACCATGAATGTCTGAGTCCAGGTGTTGAAGACCGAAGCCTGACCCGTGCGCTCGATGAATGCCCGCGAGCGCACGACATGCAGGCCTTCCTTGAGGCCCGTGGCCTGCACGCCTTTGTCGTTGTGCGGATAATAGACGACCGTGTTGCCGTTGAAGCCAAGGATGTCGTAAACCGTCTCCATGCGCAGCTTCTTGTTCACCTCGTCGAGATTCGCCGACGGCCGCGGCGGGGCATCGGTGCGATAACCTCCTATCTTGTAGCGCAGCACCGTGCCCGCGGGCAGCGCGGGAATCGTGCCTCGCCACCACTCGGGCGTCCCAGTGGCGTCCGGCGTGCCGTTTTGTATCTTCGTCAGATTGATAACCTGAGTGCCACCACGCACCACGCTGGCACTGCCCTCAGGAAAGCTCGTCCCATCCGCCGTGTAGTAAAGTTTCACGCTGCCCAGGGCATCCGCAGTATAGCCGACTTGAACGACGACCGTGATCGCCTGCCCCGCAGCGGAAGCCGGAGGCGGATTGAATTGCAGCGTGGCGTCAATGCCGTGAGCGGAACGCGGATTGTGCGTCAGCCAGCGCGCCGTGGAAGTATTCGCCGTCGGCGCATTGCCGTCGGCCTGATTGGTGGTGAAACCGGCCTGACCGATCGTGGCCTGCCACGTCTCTGCGCCAGGACTGCCAATGATGTTTCGACTCGTGCTCTCGGCGGCAAATTTCTGCGTCATGCGACGGTCGAAGTGCATCGCTTCCCATCCGACGAACAGGTCCATGCCTTTCGGATCGGCTGGCGCCGCACCGGGAGGATTGTCACGCTTCGTTCCCGTCTGGGGACCGAGGCCAAGGTGCGCATTTACATCCATTCCGCCGTCGAGTTTCATCTGCATATTCACACAAGAGCCGTCAGCCCGCGCGATGAAGTTCAGGTTCGAAGCATCCGTCACGCGCGGGATGCGGGCGTTGTAGGCATAGGCAGGATCGCCGTTCTTTCCGTCCTTCCGCGGGTGATCAATGATTGAGCAATTCACCCCGCCCTGCTGGATGGTGATGGGCCGCACGCTGTCTGACCCCTGAAATGCCGCAGTCACTTCCGGGGCTACCGGCGCGAAGGCGAAGTAGCCACCGGACGGCACGATCACGTTGTTGTTGTTGTAGTCGTAAATGCGGCCGTCGTTCCCGACATAGGCGTAGAACCCACCGCCGTGCGGGCTGTAATTCCGCAGCACCGTGCCCGGCGACATGCTGGTGGTGAATCCAGCCGGAGCGCCGCCGCCGCTGGTATAGTTGCGCCGCATCAAGATGAGCACCGTCGTACCCGCCGCGTCCGACATCCCCACGTTCTCCGACTTGTCGCGAAACTCCCAGGCCGCGAAGTCCTGATTGCTCCATCGCCCGATTTGCTGCCCGCGAACAAAGTCACGCCGCACGCGCAGTGCTCCGGTCACATAAGTCTGCCCGTATTGGCCGAGGAATGGCACGTAGCTAGGCTTGGGAAAATAATCAGGCGCGCCCTGCACGTTGTAGCCGTCAGTATAGACGATCGGCAGTCCGGCGCGCAGCAGCATGTAGTGAAATGCCGCAGGCCGCTCGCTGCCGGCCATGTAGTTATTGTCATGGCTCAAGCAATACATCATGCCGGTGTTCACGCCTTTCGTGAACTGCCCGGGATTATCGTAGCCGCTTAGACTCCCTCCGATGCCGCCGCCGACATTGTTGATGAAGTCATCATTCGCCACGCGGATACCCGCAGCGATGTAGTCGTCCGGATTCGGAGGCGCACCGAGATGCTCGCCGAAGAGCACCGCATCATCGCGGCCCAGCGTGATATCGAAATGGGTGTCCCGGTGATTGCCCCAGTCGGTATAGCCGCGCGATACATTGAACTGTTCCTGGATTTGCCCGCTGTAGCCGTTGTCGCTGCGATCCTTGTCCGCGCCGCTCTGTTTGCCGAAAAAGTAGGACGGCACATGCTTCACCGCATCGAGCCGGAAACCGTCGCACTTCGTCTGATCCACCACGTAGCGCGCCGCGCGATTGAGGAAAGCATTCACGTCCTCCGCGACAGGGTTACCCATGTTGTAACGACCGTCGCCAAAACCCCACGCGGCCACCCGCCTGTCGGGATGCGAAGGATCAATACCCGTGTCGGTGAACGGCTCACTCACTTCACCGGCGTCATGTTGACCATCGCCGTCTGCGTCATTCCAACTGAACCTCCCGTCGCCCGCCCCCATGGGCGCCGCTCCCCAACCGGTGTCTTGATACGGTTCCTTGT
>JANOZA010000657.1:0-4028 GCA_031429155.1 Verrucomicrobiota bacterium
GAGGTCGCGGTCGTGCCGCCGTACGGCCGCCATCGGGTGGTCGGGTGTGCCGCCGCCGCCGCCGCTGCTGGGCAGACGCCCCGGGATGATGATGAAGGGAAATACCGAGCGCAGATGGCGCTCCGGCATCCGGGAGAATGAGGGGAGCAGGGCATTTAGCTTTGACCGGTCCGCGTCCTGAGGCGGACCTTCTCCAGTGAAGATAAAAAAATGGAGGACAACGCCATTCACCGTGAGGGGAACGTGGTAATCCATGAAGTTGGTTAAGTCGGCAGGCATGTGTTCGGGAATTTCGGTCTGAGTCTCCGTTGGTATCATGCTCTGCCGCGGGCGCGAGAAAATTCTTTAGCCGGCACTGCTGCCGACACGATGCCGAAGATACTTTCATGCTCGCTACAACCTCTCGCAGTTCCCGATGAGGCGGGATGTGACCGGGGGCAGGCCTGCGGGCCTCAGGCGAAACTCAAGCTGCGGCTCTCGAAATATTTCGGGCAACGTCACAGCGGTCAGTGGGCGGCAGCGGGCTGGCCGGGGAAGACGGTCATGATCCCGGATTCGCAGGATCTGCGCTTCACGCTGCTGCGGTCGCTGCAGGAGTTTTTCGCGCTGAATCCGGCGTCAATGGGTCGCCAGCCAGTCGAGAATGGTCTGCGCCATGCGGGGGCCGATGCCTGGGACGGCGGCGATGGCGGTGGCGGGTTGTTTGCGCAGGCGGGTGACGGAGCCGAAGGCCTTGAGCAGGGCGTTGCGCCGGTTTTGGGAGACGCCGGGGATGTCGTCGAGCACGCTTTCGGCGACGCGGCGCTTCATGAGGAGCTGGTGGTAGCCGTTGGCCCAGCGGTGGGCTTCGTCGCGGATGCGCTGGAGCAGGCGGAGGGCGCCCATCGTATGTGGCAGGACGAGCGGCTCCGGTCGCTGAGGGCGAAAGATTTCCTCGCGCTCCTTGGCTAGTCCAATGATAGGCAGGGCGTGCAGTCCGAGGCGCTGGAGTTCCTCGCACGCACTGGAGAGTTGGCCCTTGCCGCCGTCCACGATGACGAGGTCCGGCAGGCGGACGAATGCCGGAGCAGTGGGCTGGCTTGACTGATTCTCCAGCCGCCGCATGGCCTCCAGCGGATCCTCCTGACTGAAGTCCGCGTCTTCACCGATCCGGCTGCGCCCCTCCAGCAGGATGCGGCTGTAGCGGCGGCGCACCACTTCCGCCATGCTCGCGAAATCATTCTGCCCCTTCGTCTGCCGGATGCGATAGCGCCGGTAGTTCGCGGAGTCCGGCATCCCGTCGCGGAAGCGCACCATGCTGGCGACGATGTGCGATGAGGAGATGTTGGAAATGTCGAAGCACTCCATGATCAGCGGCGCACGGTCCAGTTCCAGGACTTCGCCGAGTTCCTTCACATCTTCGAGCGGCTTGATGCCGGAGCCCGGCACGCCGCGCCGCCCGGTGAACTTCCGCACCGCCACGGAGGTCATCGTCTTCTTGAAATCCATCAGCATGTCGCGCAGGTCTGCCGCGCGCTCAAACTCCAGGGCCGCCGCCGCCGCCAGCATTTCGGCTTCGATCTCATGCAGGTGATCACGCGCCTTGCCGTCGAGGAAGTCGCAGGCCTCCTGCACCCGGAGCATGTAGTCGCTGCGCGTGATGCGTCCCATGCACGGCGCCGAGCAGTTGCGGATGATGTCGTTGTGGCAATGCCGGTAGTCGTTCTCGTCCGGGGCCACCGGACGGCACGCACGCAGGGCAAACTTCCGCTGCATCCAGTCCAGCGTCGCCCGCAGACTGCTGCTGTGCGCGAACGGCCCGAAGTAGCGCGCGCCGTCGTCCTTCCGCATCCGTGTCAGATGAAACCTCGGCCATGGCTCGTCGGCGTGGACTTTCAGAAGCAGGAAGCGTTTATCGTCGCGAAAGCTGACGTTGTACTTCGGGCGGTATTCCTTGATGAGCTTCTGCTCCAGCAGGAGCGACTCCGGCTCATTGCGCACCGTATGATATTCAAAATCCCAGATGCTGCGGATGAGCGCGCGCGTCTTCAAGTCCAGCAGCCGGTTGCGCGACGGCTGGAAGTAATTCGCCAGCCGCCGCCGCAGGTCTATGGCTTTGCCCACGTATATAATACGCCCCAGGCGGTCGTGCATGAGATACACGCCCGGCTGATGCGGCACATCACGGAGGCGGGCGATGAAGTCTGGTTTTTCGCGGAGCACGGTTGGCAGAGAAGAAGCATCAAATTGGCGGCATCCGCAGAAATGGCGACGGAAGAATGAACAATGGAGATGCTCTGGATTCCTCGACGAGGAGCGATACCGAAAGCCTTCACTTCTCATGCCCACCACCATCACTTCACTTTCAGTTCACGACGTCCGTTTTCCCACCTCGCGGTCGCTGGATGGCTCGGACGCCATGAATCCCGATCCCGACTACTCGGCCGCCGTGGTCGTGCTCGAAACGTCTGACGCCAGCCTCACGGGCCACGGCCTGACATTTACGATCGGTCGTGGCAATGAAGTGGTGTGCGCCGCAGTGGAGGCGCTGCGTTACCTCGTGGTTGGGCAGACGCTTGAAACTTTCCAGGCGGCACCGGGCACCTTCTGGCGGCAGCTCACGGGGGATTCCCAACTGCGCTGGCTCGGCCCGGAGAAGGGTGTGATCCACCTTGCCACCGCCGCCGTGGTCAATGCGCTATGGGACCTCCTGGCCAAAGCCGAACGCAAGCCGCTCTGGCGTCTCTTGAGCGACCTCACGCCGGAACAACTGGTGGATTGCATTGATTTCCGCTATCTGACGGATGCTCTGACGCCGGAGGAGGCGCTGGCCTTGCTCAAGGAAAAAGCCGGCAGCCGGGCGGAGCGCATTGCAGAACTCGAACGCGATGGCTACCCCGCCTACACCACCTCCGCGGGATGGCTTGGCTATCCGGATGACAAAATCCGCCGGCTCTGCCGCGAGGGAATCGCTGACGGGTGGAATCATTTCAAAATCAAAGTGGGCCGCAGTCTTGAGGATGACATCCGCCGCTGCCGGATCATGCGGGAGGAACTCGGCTGGGACCGCAAGCTCATGGTGGACGCCAATCAGACCTGGGACGTGCCGCAGGCGATCGCGTGGATGAAGGACCTCGCGCCCTTCAAACCGTGGTGGATCGAGGAGCCGACTTCGCCTGATGACGTGCTGGGACATGCCGCCATCGCGCGGGCGATGGAGCCCTACGGCATCGGGGTCGCCACGGGCGAGCACGGGATGAACCGCGTGCTCTTTAAGCAACTGCTGCAGGCCCGGGCCATTTCGTTTTGCCAGATTGATAGTTGCCGGCTCGGAGGGGTGAATGAAGTCCTCGCCGTTTACCTGCTCGCCGCGAAGTTCGGAGTGCCCGTCTGCCCTCATGCCGGCGGCGTGGGCCTGTGTGAATACGTCCAGCATCTTCAGATGTGGGACTACGTGTGCGTCAGCGGTTCCATGGAGAACCGGCTGGTCGAATATGTGGATCACCTGCACGAACATTTCGTGGATCCCTGCGTCATTCGGAATGGCCGCTACATGCCGCCGAGACTGCCTGGCTATAGCATTGAGATGAAGCCGGAGTCGCTGCGCGATCACACTTTCCCCACCGGCAGCGTTTGGCAGTCATCCTGAGGCTCGTCCGTTGGATCCCCATTTGAATCTCTCCCACAGTGCGCCTCCTCGACTTGTCCCAGCCGTTGTTTCACGATGCTCCGAATTGTCCGGTGCATCCTCCCGTCGTGTTTAAGACAACTTGCGATCACGCCGGGACCGGCTGGCGGATGGAGGAAATCGCGATGGCCACGCATACCGGCAGCCACCTCGACGCCCCGCTGCATAAAATCGCGGGGGGAGCCAGCATTGATCAGTTGCCCCTCGAAGGATTCGCCGGCGCGGCCTTGATCGTGGACCTGCGCGGTCGGGAAGCCGGTGCGGTCATTACCGCGAACGCTCTTCAGGCGAAACTGCCTGACAGAATTGAGGGGATGATCATTCTGCTTGCTACCGGCTGGGGCGACCGCCGGGCGAAGAG
>JANOZA010000658.1:0-21300 GCA_031429155.1 Verrucomicrobiota bacterium
GATGAAGTTCACCGGCTTGTCGGCCATGTTGGCGCGACTGGCGAAGGTGGTGGTACCGAGCAGGGTGACTTTGGCGATGCCGCCGCGGGGATCGGTGGCCATGCGGGTGTCGTAGAGGCCGTGCGGATCGCTGGCGGCGGCACCCACGGCGATGAGAAAGGCGGCGTACTGCGCATTGGTTACTTCGTATTCGCCGATGCGAAAGTCTCCGGTGTCCGGGCCGGAAACGGGGACGGTGGCGATGGAGGCAGGCAGCACGCGGGCGGCGAGGCGGAAGCCGGCGGTGTTCGCATCCGGGGCCGCGCTGGCGAGCGTGCCGGTGAGGTGCGCGGCGGGGGAAGCATAGCCGCCGCCGAGGACGCGGACGAAGGTGGTGCCGGTGCCTTCGGTTAGTTCGCGGGCATTGCCGGCCATGTCGGCGCAGCCCCACGGGCTGAGACTGGCGGGCCCGGCGCTGCCGGCGGCGGTGACGTTGCCGCCGGTGCTGCCGTTCCAGTTGGCGGAGCCGGCGTAGTTGGCGACGGGGCCGCTGTGGGAAAGGAGGTGGCCGGCGGCATCGCACGCGGCGGCGGGCGGCGCGGCATCGGTGAGCACGGGCGTGAGCCAGTAATCGGCATTGCCGCCGGCGTCGGCGGCGCTGTTCACGGGATCGAAGTTCGCGGCCTTCACCCACTCGGAAGCGGTGGGCAGGAACCACCTCGCGCCACTGAGCCGCGCGTCGGCGACATTGGCGGACCCGGCATCGTAGGCTCCGCCGACGATGGTTTCCGTGTCCACGCCGCGCACGGGCTGGCCGTGGTGGTGCCAGTTGCAAAAGCGCATGGCATCCACGGCGGAGACATGCACCACGGGCATCCGCTCGTAGCCGGGCTTTACCCAATAGACGAACCCGGTGGAGACAGCGCCCGTGCGCACGATCCCGCCCTGCGGCGTGTTCTGCATATCGAAATGCCAGAGAC
Organism: Verrucomicrobiota bacterium; assembly: GCA_031429155.1. Taxonomy (GTDB): domain Bacteria; phylum Verrucomicrobiota; class Verrucomicrobiia; order Verrucomicrobiales; family V1-33; genus V1-33. The sequence goes on from JANOZA010000658.1 coordinate 960, forward strand.
TGTAGGCTCCGGTGTCGTCCTGGGCATTGAGAAAGGCGACCCACTCTTCGTTGAGCACTTCATAGCGCCCGATGCGATAACGCGAGGTCACAGCTCCGAGGCCTGACGCACTGTCTGCCGCATTGCCGGGGGTGCCGATTTCCACCATCTCCGGCTCGATGAGTTGCAGGGGCATGACGACGCGAAAGCCGGACCACGGATAGGCGCTGGTGTCTTGAATCAGTGCGGCGTTGTCCGCCAGGAGCAGACTGAGGCCGGAGTCAAACCGCCCGCCCATGACGCGGCGGGTGCCCTGCGCCTCATACTTTGACTCCGTCCACTCGCCCACATTGCCGGCTTGGTCGAATGTGCCGTAATGCCCGGGCGCGGCGCAGGCTCCGACATCGGCCAGATGCCCGGTCTGCCCGCCCCAGATGGCTCCGTTGTTGTAGTTGGCGATGTTGAATCCTGGATTGGAAACGCCGCCGATGGCGGTGGCGAGGGCTTCGATGGGATCGGTGTCGCTTTGCGTGGGATACTTCCAAACGTCATCGCTGCCCGCACCGGAGGACACCGGGTCGTAGTAGGCAGCCTTCTTCCACTCGCTCTCTGAAGGCAAAGCAAAGCGTGCGCCAGGCGTGCGCGGCTGAGCAGCGAGCGGCTTGTCTGCATCCATGCGATAGGCTCCGTCCTCCGTGCTGGCGGCACCGGCGGCACCAGCGGGCTGGCCGTGGTGGAGCCAGTTACAGAAGCGCGCGGCATCCAGGAAGCTCACGAAGTTCACCGGCTTCTGCGCCATGAGCGCTCGTGTGGTGTAGAGGTGGTCCCGGGGATTGAACGAGATGCCGCCGCGGGGATCGGTGCCCATCTCCTCATCGTAAAGCCCGTGAGGATCACTGATGGCAGCCACGGCATTGAGGAAGTCGGCATACTGCGCGTTGGTGATCTCAAATTTCCCCATGCGATAGGCGCGCGGCACCCAGTAGGTCGCGCCGGGCGCGGTATCGCCCACAGTGACGAACTCGATATGCGTGAGCGCGCTGACCGGCGCGGCGGTGAGCTGGAGGGCGAGGAGGAAGCGTTTCATAAAGCAGGCAGCGAGGAGAGATCAGAGCCTGCGGATGCGGAAGAACCGCCGCGGGGCCGGAGCCGGCGGGAGCCATTCCAGATGGAATGTGCCGTCAGGCTCGGCGGTTTCGTCCGTTGCGGGGAACCACTGCTGGAGGTCGGGGCTGTGCTCCAGCCGGTAGGTGAAGCCGGGCAGGCCGGTGCCTTCCGCTGAGAGCGGGCCGGTGCCGGAGATGGCTTTGGAAAGATCGAACCCGGTGATCTCCGGGGCGGGCGGCTCGATGCGGGTGAGGACGATGTCGTTGCGGTCGCCGCCCGCATAGGTGATGCGCAGGGCATTGCCTCCGGCGGGGAAGACCGTGCCTTCCTGGAGGCCCTCAAAGCTGTCGCTGACGGCGGAGGTACTGCGGTTATCTACGAGAAGCCACTCAGTGCCCACCGGCAGGAGCGGGGCGTTGACGGCGAGCGTGGCAGTCCCGGTGTCCACGAGACCGCCCTCGACAATGAGCTGGTGCGCGATGCCGCCGGTTTGCATGGCGAGAAAGGTCACGCTGCTACCCATGGTGAGGCTGTCGCACGTCATGGAGGCGTTGCCGACCGTGTCGCCCGGACTGAGCGTTCCGGCGGTGCCGGTGATGTCGCGCACCCGCCCACTGCCGGTTAGGGTGCCGCCGTTGAGAAGGACATCCGGCCCGAATGGCCCCGGCGTGGCGGGCTGGTCGTTCCACTCCAGAGTGCCGGCATTCAGCGTGAAGCTGAGGTCCGTGTAGTTACCGTGAACCAACTGGCCCCGCAGGAGTCCGGTGCCAGCTTTGGTAATGGCGGCGGTGCTGCCGCCGGTGTGACCGATGCTGCCGATGAAGATCAGATCGGACTGCGGGGGGCCGTCGCCGATGGTCCATGTCACCGGCGCCGCTCCGGTGAATACCTTGCCGGTGAGCAGTGAACCAGTGGCGCTCGCCAGGCAGTTGAGGTTTCCGGTCATGGTGATGACACCGCAGCCGCCGGTCCCGAGGCTCCCGCCGATGAGCACGACGCTGCCGATGGTATGCTGCTGCCAAAGCGTCACCTGCGCCCCGCCGGAAATGTTCAGAGAGGCTCCTGCGGGAATGCTGTTGGACTTGAGGCAGGTGAGCTGGCCGCCGCCGCCGGTGACAGTGACATTTCCCGCGAGGGCGAGCTGCCCGCCGGGGTTCTTGTCACAAATAACGCCGACATCCTCGATGGTCGTGGCCCCGGCGTAGGTGGCGGGCGCATTGCCGGCGATGTTGATAGTGTTGTTGCCGGCAAAGACGCTGCGGGAAAAGGTGAAGCCGCCGGGGCCGGTGAGTGGGCCCCTGAGGAGGAGCGCGCCGCCCTCAATCCGGATGCGGCTGGCGGCGGCGAGGGCGTGGATGGGGCCGGACCACTCCTGGTCCGCGGAGATATTCCCGGTGCCCAGGGTGCCGGCGAGGTGCAGCGTGTTGGTGACATTCAGCGAGAGGGCGCTGCCCGGGTAGCCGAGCAGGAGCGCAGCGAAGGCATCCACCGTGACGAGGCCAGGGCCGGCGGCGGCGGCGTCCGTCATGACCAGTGTGCCTTCATGCACCGCGAGTCCGCCGGCGTGCGTGCGGGCTGATTTCAGATAGGCCGTGCCCGCGCCGAACTTCCCGATCTTGCCCGCACCGCTCACCGCCTGCTGAAACACTAGCACGCCGTTTGGCGAAACATTTTCCAGCCGCAGTGAGGCCGCGGCACCCGGAAGTCCGAATGCGCCGGGGCCACTCACTGTGAGATCGCCACCGCTCTGAAGGAGGATGCGCGTTTCTGCCGCAGGACTGCCGGCAACGGGAGGGTGCAGGCCGCAGGTCACGACATTCGCGTCAGTGCCAGGCGGAGCCTGCTGCACGATGCCGTCGCTCAGATGCGGCGCGCCGCCGGTCAACTCAATGCCGCCGCCGGTGATCGTAATGCGGTGCAGTGGATAGCCGTCAGCGTAATTGAGCCACGGCTGGGAGGAAAAGGGACTGAGCGCCGGGATGATAATACTATCGCCAGGCCGGGGACTAATGCCGCCATCCCAACTCCCGGGAAAGCTCATCTGCGGGCCGGCAAATCCATTCCACACCCGCGTGATGCCCGTGGGGGCAGCGGCAACCGGCGTGACAGTCACATCATTGCCGCCATCGCCGCCCGTATAGCTGATGCGGTAGCTCACGTTGCCCTGCGGGATGATCGCGCCTTCCGGCAGGCCGGCGAAGGTGCCGCTCACGGGCGCAGCACCGAAATTGGTAATGATGGTGTGCGGCGAGCCGATGAACGGGTAGTAGCCGCTGCCGACGGTGAAGCTGAGTGTGGCGCCGTTCAGAGTCACATTGCCTGCCTGGATGAGGTCCATCTGGCCCGGCGCATTGTTGACGAACCCGATCTCGAGCGTCGCGTCGCTTTGCAGCACCAGAGTTTCCGTCACCTTCAGCGTGCCGGGACCGCCGCTGCCAGGAGCCACGGTGCCGTGGGCATTGAGACTCTTCACACGGCCAGTGCCGGCGAGTCTCCCAGGCACCGCGAGAGTCACGTCCTTCTCCATGATGTCGTGATTGAACTCCGCCGTGCCGCTATAGACAGCCACCGAGCCTGCGCTCAAGATCGAACCGTTGAACTGAATCCTGCCGGTGCCGGACTTGATGAGGTTCCCCGGAAGCGTGACGACACCGTCGCACTGGTGAATGCCGTTCCCGTCGAAGGCGATGGTCTGCCCGTCGAGATAGATAACGCCATTCCAGAAAACGGTGAGCCGCCCGCCATCGGCAGTGAAGGTCTGGATGGCCTTGGGGAAGAGGTTCAATTCGAATACGGCACTGCCCGTGGCGGCAAACGACACGGTGATGCCCGCGCTGATTTCCAATCCTGACAATATCCCGCTGCCGCTTTCAAAGCTGTAGCCCGGGGCACTCACGGTGATGGATTGCACCGCCGGACCGACGCTCTTCACCGTGCCGATGAAAGGCGCCCCGGGCGGAAAGACGACATCGTGACTCGCGGAGGGAAAGGTGGAAGGCATCCAGTTCGCCGCTGTGGTCCACTGGTTCTGCGCGCCGGCGGTGCCGCCTTTCCAGGTGAGAGTGGACGCGGAGGAAATTCCGCACAGCAGGAGAGGGAGGGTAAAGACGTGGGATTTCATGGTAGGGGAGAGTGGAGGTCACAGCGCGCGGACGCGGAAGAACCGGCGGAACGGCTTGTCCGGCGGCGGCGTCCAGCTCAGGAGAAAATCACCGCTCGCGTCCGCCTGCCGGGTATCGCCCGCGGTCCATGTCAGGAGGTTGCCGCTGTATTCGAGGACGTAGAAGAAGTGCGGCAGGCCAGTGCGATCGTCGTCGAACTCAGAGCCCGGCGCATTCACCGACACCGGATTCATCGTGGTATTCACTTTCTGCACCGCGCCGATGAACGCCGCCCCTGCGGGAAACACCACCTCACTCGCCGGCGCCAGAAAACCGGCCGGCCAGTTATTGCCAATGGTCCACCAGTCCGGGGTGAATCCGAAGCCGCCGTGCCATGTGGCAGAGGCGGCGCAAAGAGGCGAAGCGGCGGCCCAAAGCGCGGCGACAGTGGGGAGTGAGCAGGATTTCATGGGGTGAGAGGCAAGTGGTTTTGGGTTCAGGGCGCCCGGGAAATGAGGCTGCCTTCACAGGAGTTGTCGGGAACTGCGGCTCGATATTGCGCAGAAATTTTCACTTTTTGATTTCTCTCCTATCGTGCCGGAGGATACTCCCGCTTTGCCTGCCGCCGGAGCTGCGGCCCGTATGATGAAAAACCCAGTCCTCTTCCACACCACTCAGTGGAGCATGATCCTCTCTGCCGCAGAGGATTCAGAAACAGCGCTGGAGAATCTCTGCCGCACCTATTGGCGTCCGCTCTACGGCTATGCCCGGCGCAGCGGACAGACGGAGCATGATGCCGAAGACATGGTGCAGGGTTTCCTTGCCAGAGTGCTGGAAAAGCAATGGATCAAGTCCGTGAAGCGCGAGTCCGGGCCGTTCCGGCGCTTTCTCCAGATGGCATTCAAGCACTACCTGCTCGATCAATACGACCACACGCAGGCAAAGAAGCGCGGCGGCGGCACGCAGGCCGTGGCCCTCGACGCGGCGGGCGCCGAGGACTTTTTCGCTGCGGAACTCGCCACCACCGACACGCCCGAGACGGCCTACGAGCGTGCATGGGCGCTGGAAGTCTTCGCCCGCGCCCGGGCCGCGCTGCGCGGGGAATGCGCCGCCGCCGGACGCGCGGAGGCACACGATGCGCTGGAGTCCGGCGAACCATATGTCATCATCGGCGAGCGCCTCGGCCTGAGCGTCAGCGCGCTCACGTCGTTCGCCTTCCGCGTCCGCCGCCGGCTCCAGGAGCTCATCCGCGCAGAGATTCTACAGACCGTGGGCAGCGAGGCGGACCTCGAAGACGAAATCGCCGCCCTGCTGCGCGCGCTCAGTGTGACCGCAGGCGGATAGCGACGAATTTTTCCGCAAGCCGGGCTGCTGGATTCCGATACACTCTGCGTGACCATGATGAATGAATCCCCGCCCAACACCAACGGCATCGCTCCCGCGCCGGAGGCAGTGCTGTGCCGGGATTGCGGGCAGGCGTTGCCGGCAGGGGGGGCGCAGGGATTTTGCCCGCACTGCATTTTTCGGGAAATGGACGCGGCTCCGGGCGATGATCCGGCGGTGCCGCTGCGGAACATGGGGAGCTACGAACTGCTGGAGGTCATCGGTCGCGGAGGCATGGGCACGGTCTATCGTGCGCAGCATACGGCGACGGGAGCGGAACGGGCGCTGAAGATGATCTCAGCCGGCGAACTGGCGTCGCCGAATGCGCGGCGGCGGTTTCTCCAGGAGGCGGGTGCCGCGGCCGCCTTGCAGCATCCGGGCATCGTTACCATTCAGGAAGTCGGTGCGCAGGACGGGATGCCGTTCTTCGTGATGGACTACGTGCCAGGGCGCACGCTGGCGGAGTCTGTTAGGGAAAAGCCGATGCCGCCTCATGCGGCTGCGGCCTGCATGGCGAAGGTGGCCTCCGCCATCCAGCACGCGCACGAAAGCGGCGTGCTGCACCGCGATCTCAAACCGTCGAACATTCTCCTCGATCACCTCGGCGAGCCGCGCGTGGCGGACTTCGGACTGGCGCGGCATGTGAATGCGGAGAGTTCGCTCACCGGCTCGCAGCAGATACTGGGATCGCCGGCCTACATGTCGCCGGAGCAGGCGGCGGGCGGCACGAAGAACGTGACTGCCGCCACCGATGTATATGCGCTCGGCGCGGTGCTGTATCATTTGCTCACGGGCCGCGCGCCGTTTCATGGCGACTCTCCGCATGCGGTATTGCGCCAGGTTTCTGATGATGAACCGGTGCCCCCGCGGCGAATCCTACCGTCGCTGCCGCGCGAATTGGAAACCATCGCGCTCAAGTGCATGGAGAAAAACTCCTCTCGCCGCTACAGCAGTGCTGCGGCGCTGGAAGCGGACTTGCGGCGCTTTCTCCAGGGCGAGCCGATCTTCGCGCGGCCCGTGAGCGTGGCCGGGCGGTGGACGCGGCGGGCGCGGCGGAATCCGGCCCTGACGGCGATGGGCGCGCTGCTCGTTGCCGGTGCGGTGGCCGGACTGACTTTCATTATTCACAAGAATCGCGAACTCAGCCGCAGTGACGCCGAAAAAACTACGGCTCTGACAGAGAAGGAAGCCACGCTTGCGGAGTCACTGCTGTGGCAGGCGGAATTTCAGCGCACTACCGGACGGCTCGGACAGCGTGAAGGCAGTCTCGAAGCCATCCGGCAGGCCATGAAGCTCCCCCTCACACCGGAGCAGAGGCACCGTGCGAGGAATGCCGCCATCGCCGCCCTGGCATTGCCGGATGCAAAATTTGTGCCGCGTGCCGACCTGCCGGTCCCGGCCACTCCGGCCCTGGCGATGACGGATCGTCTCGCCACGCGCTATGCCTGCGTCACTGCCGATGGCAAGCTCACTATCACCGATCTCAAAACCAATGCGGTGATCACCTCTCACGATCCTGCGCCGCACAGAATAGATGCCCTTCTCAACTGGAGTCAGGACGGCCTCGTCCTCGCGTATCGCTACGACGGCACACGACTCGGCATCCTCCACCCGAAGCTCGGTCCGACTTTTTGGGGGGAGGCCGTCTGGCCCTCGCCGGAAGCGGCGCTGCCCAATCAAGTCGTCTTTCAGCCCATAAGGAACGCCGATCTCATCCGTCCGTGGTATATTATTCACCCTGACCGCGAGGGCGCACTGCTCATCCGTGAAGCCTGGACAGGATTTGTCAGACACCGGTTGCCGCCGCCGCCCGGCCCACCCCCGGAATGGCGCGCGCTGGGATATTCATTAGCCCGAAATCTCCTCGCCGCCGCCTGCGGCATCCGCCCGGAAATCGTCATCTGGAATATGGATAGGTCGCCACCGCTCATCGAACGCACGCTTCTTTGCCGTGACATCGTGCAATCGCTCGACTGGGAAAACTCTGAGAACTGGCTGCTGGCCGGCGACGTCACCGGCCGCCTCACTGCGTGGGATGTGCGCACCGGGGAAGCGCAGCCGCCGTTCGAGGGCCACACCCAGCCGGTCTTCAGCACCGTTAGCGGACGCGCCAACAACTATCGCCACATCTCGTCCGCCGCCGACGGCACCCTGCGGATGTGGGACCGCGGCGGGCTGCGGCCCATTCTCACGCTGCCAGGAACTGCCACCCGCCTTTGTCTCGACAATTTTGAACGCCGCGTCGGCCCCGTGTCCTGGGATGGCAGGACCGGCTGGTACGATCTGCACTGGCCGCGAGGGTTCGCATTGCTCAGCCCTCCGGTGAAATCCGATGGCGTGCGCGCCATCACCTGGCATCCCGATGGTGGCCTCTTCGCATCCCTCACAGGAAACAGCGCCGTAGTTTTCCGCCGCGGCAAAGGCAGCAGCAACACCCTGATCATTCCCGCAAACCGTCCGGAGGCGCTGCGGTTCACGCCCAACGGACGCTGGCTCGCCATCGCCGATGCCGACGGCCTGCAACTCGCCGGCATCCAGCGCAGCACCAACGGTCAGCAGGCTGCTCTCACCCGAGCAGGCAATGACCACGTGCTGCTCCACGGCGCCTGCCATGATGTGTGCTTCGATGCCGCCGGCACGCGCATGGCCACTGTCCGCCACAACGGACTGCTGGAAGTCAGGGTCATGAATCCGCAAACCGACGACGCCGGCGCGGTGCAGCATACTTTCCAGGTCACCCCCGCCACCCGCTGTGCCCTTTCGCCCAACGGACGCTGGCTGGCCGCCGGCAGTCCTGGGAATCCTGACGCCACGGTGTGGGATTTGGAGACCGGAAAAATCGCCACCGAACCGGCCGCCGTGCGCACCGCGCGCAGTTGGCTGCCGGTTTTCAGCCCTGACAATCATTGGCTCGCCTGGAGCGGACGCACTACCCTGGTGCAACGCCCGGACAACTGGAACAGTGTTCAACCTATTGCCGCTCCGGCCAACGAATCCTCCGGGCGCGCCGCCGCCTTCATTCCCTCAGGTAATGACAAAACCTTGTGGCTCGCCGTCGCCGCCGCAGACGAGGAAGTTCATCTCTTCCGCGCAGGCACTCCATTCACGAAGCTACTCATTCTCCGTCCGCCCACAGGCGCCCCCGTGGGTGCCATGAGCGTCAGTTCCGCTGGCAGCCTCGTCTGCGCCATTCCCAAAGGCGAAGTCCATCTCTGGGACTTGACCGGACTTCGTCAGGAAACCACCAAACTCGGTCTCGGCTGGGAGGAACACTGAGACACGCGGCATTTCAGACTGACACCACCGCCGGTTTGCCGGACTGAATTGCCATGCATCGCGTCCGCGCTGTGTGACAGCGCTGCCACTGTCTTAAATGTGACGCTGAGAAACTAGCGGGAGGTGGTTGGTGTGGCATGAATGGGCCATCCCACCAACACCCACACCATGCGAATTCCCAGACTGACACTCACCTCTCTCATACTTCTACCGTGCGCCGGCAGCGTCTCCGCAGCCCTCGTCTCCGGCAGTATCGCCATCATCGGCTACACCGACAATGGCGTGCCGGACTCCCTTCGAATCGCAGCCCTTTCGCCGCTCGGCGCGGGCGAGGTGATTTACTTCACCGATAACGGCTGGACCTCCGGCGGGATCTTTCGCGGGGCCACGGCTACAGACGGGGACGGAAACGAGAACCTCCTCGTGCTGACGATCAACAATCCTGTCGCGGCGGGCACGGTTATCGGCTCACCCGTCAATTCCGCCGACTGGGCGTGGACGGTTGCGGGCTCGATCCCGGGAACAACCAGCGGAGCCTTTGCCAACCTCTCCCTCTCCAGCACCGGCGAGCAGATCACTGCTTTTCAGGCCACCACAAGTAACCCTCTGCTGAATCCCCTGACGATGCTCTATCAGATGGACAACACCGGAGCATTCGAGGACGCGACGACATCCGGCACCGGCCTGCTGGCAACTGGCCTCACTCAGGGCACGACGGCAGTGTTGCTGCCAACCGCACCAGCCGACTTCCTCAGCGGCACTTTTGGCCTCAACCCCGCGGATCCTGATGTGAGCGCACTGCAAACGTCCGGAGGCACGCAGCCCCAGTGGCTCGCCGTAATGAGCGACCCCGCCAACTGGGTGGAAACTCCCGGAACCTTCACCTCCCTGAACATCCTGCCTGTGCCAGAGCCCGGCACCGCCGCCCTGGCCGGCCTCGCCGCTGCAGCCCTTCTCCGCCGCCGCCGGCAGCAGGGCTGATCCCCGCATTCTCAGCAACCGCTGCTCCAAACCATGAGACAGGCGGCCCGGTGACGGGTCGCCTGTTTTGTTTGATGTGGAAACTGCCGCCCACTGAACCCGGGTCACCCTCGCTGCTTCTGGCCGGCATCAGGGGCTTCCATGAAGTTCCTGGAGCGGGCAGGTCTCCGCAGGAGGATCAGCCCCCCGGTTGTCGTGAGGATTGTGATAACGCCGGGTTCCGGGACAGGCGTGTATTCGATCACCAGCGCCGGCCGGTTAGCCGTGACCGGGGAACTCCGGGAGATGAAGCGGCTGGCCGTTTGCGACAGAAATTCCACGCCAAGAAGTTCCCAGCCGAAATTTGTCGAGGGATCTATTTGCCACGACAGCACATCGGCGAGGAGGCCCGCACCGGACCATGTCATCGGGCCAACCGCTATGTCCGAAAAGCTGGAGGCTGCCGGGATAAAATCCCCGCCGGGGCTGGACCATAAGGCACCCGGCAAATCACGGTGGATCCATGTTACCGCGCCTGGCTGGGAAGCGGACCCTTGACCCTCGGGGCCGCCGGGATTGGCGTTGCCTTCGCTCCAGGAGGCGGTCACGCGATGCAGGGTGACCGGCGATGGCACCAAGCGAGCCCGGTCGGCGAAGAGTGTGAGTCGGGCAGCGGTGACAGTGGCCCCCGCAGGAATGACACCGGAGAGGTCGAACCGGATGAGTCCCCGGCGGACGTTGCCTTCAGCGTTGACTCCAGCGAAGAAATAGTCGCCTCCGCCATTCGCCACCGCACCGGTGGGTGAGGCAAAGAGGGTCGCATCGGCGACTGCCGGAATGGAGATGGTGATGGCGTCAGCGGGCAGCACCAGCAGGAGGCTGGCCGGCACGCAGAATAGCAAAGTAGGTTTCATGGCTTGAAAAGGAGATGATTGAAAACTGCGTAGTGCAGCCTTGGATAGAATGACGATGGAAAGAGAGCCGCCGCAGGTTTCCCCGCGGCGGCTCCGTGTTTTGTGGTGGCCTGTATGGCAGCAAAAAGTGCGATCAGTTCCCGGGGATCATGATGAGGAGCTGGCCGTCCTCCTGGGTGCTGTCTCCAGGGGCAGCAGTGGGGCCGTGGGCCTGCACATCGAAGAGGAATGTGCCGTCACCGAAGATGGACGACGTGTCGTGGATGCCGCTGGTTTCCCATATGCCGCGGGCGGTCGGCGTGAACTTGTTCGTGGTAAAGGTCGGCGTCACGGGAAGTGTTGGCGGTGTGGTAACGGCACCGGTGACAGCATAGACGCCGTCGCGGCCGATGCTGGTTTGTTGGACCACACGCACCGGCGGAGCGGAGATGTCCCAGGTATCGTAGCTCCATATGCTGGCGTCGCGGTTGCGGGCGGCCATCACCGGGCGGCTCTGGCTGGTTCCGTCCTCCTGGACCATGATGTAGCGGGCGCTGGTGTCCATGTTATCCGGGGAGACCGGCATGTCAGCATGGTTGCTGTGATCGGCGTCGGTGATGATCTCCAGGTTACAATAGCCGAGCGGATTGGCCGGATCCATAGCGAGGCGGTAGAGGCGCCCGAGCTTGTTGTTGCCTGTGGGCGCGCCGACGACGCCGTCGCCGCCGGTGGTCACGAAGAAGAACTCGTTTTTGTCGGTCTTGCTCCATGAGCCGTCTTCGACGCGGGCAAATTTGAAGAACTCATTTGCGACCATGGCGTCTTTGAGCTGGGCGTAGGTTTTTGACGCGACGTTAGGGATACGCACCCATTCGCAGGCGGTGCCATTGTTCTCACCGTAGAAGTCCACCTCGCTGTTGGCATCGCCGTCGAGGCCGCGGAGGACATAGAACTGTCCGCCAGTGAGCCCGTTGCGGGCGAGCGGATCGCTGCTCGTGCGGTCCTTGGTGCCGACATACATGCACATGCCGCAGTAGGGTGCGGTGGCAGGGCCGTCCTCCATGACCATGATCACGGTCTTGTTGGCATAAAGGCCTTTGTCCTGACGCGGCTGCACGAGCAGGTTTTCCCACGGCAGGTGCCCAAGGCCAGGAATTACGTAGGCCTTGCCGCCGGTGATGGCCACCGCGCTGCCGCCTTTGGGATCGAAGGCAGTGGATTCATCTTCCTCGCCGGTCAGGTAGATCCAGCGGTCAAAGCCCTCCCGCGGGCCGGCAATGCTGGCAGAGCAAAAACGCGAGAAAGGCGCGGTAGTATTACTTTCGTCGGCGAGGGGACCGACGAGCGCGCCGTTCTGCCAGACTTCCGTAAAGGCCAGATCGCCGGAGATGACTCCGCGGCGGAGGCGGTCCACCTGATAGAGCGATACGAAGGCACCGCGAATCTTCGGCTGACCGATCACGGGAAGCGTGATGCGGTTCGAGGGCAGTTCGTGGTTCATAAAGACAGCGGCAACGCTGGCCGAAACCGAATACACGCCGAGGCCGTCGGGGATGCCGACCATTTGATAACGTTGCGCTGCATTGGATGTCCGCGGCACGGTTTCACCCGCACTGAGAATAGGCTCCACCGTGTATTGACTGTGCCACGTGGGCAGGGCATAAGCATCGGCGGAGGTGTAGAACTGCGCACAGAGCGGCGCAGCGCTAAGGATAAGCAGGGTCGGCAGCGCGAGCGCGGCGCGAAGTCGGGAGGTTGTAGTCATGTTGTGGGAGTTTGTTTGGTTTTTGGTTTGGATGTTGCGCCACCTTTCCGGCAAGTAAGCCGCGGCAGCGCGCCGCACCCTGTATTGCGCGCCGCACAATGCGCCACTTCCGCTGAGTGAACATTCCGTGCCTGACACATCCGTTACATACGATCATGTGACCATATCGTTGCGCTTCCCGGACTGATTCGAGACCGGCCTGTCAGTGGAGAAACTGTTGCATTTCACTCCAAGCGCCGCTGCCAAACGACAGGCATACTGTGGCCGCCATGAACACCCCCACTCTCCCCTCAAGAAGGTTTTCCATCCTGCCATCGAACTCGATCCTGCTCTTCGCCGTCGGCATCCCGTTGGTGCTTTGGCTATTCTATGGCGGCGAAAACCCGGAACCTGGCACATCCGGCACGATAGACGCCACCGCCGCTGTGGTGACTGATGCACAGGGCACCGCAGGATCAAAAGTTGCCGGTGTGCATCCTCAAAGCACCGCTGCCACACCGGCACCTCCCGCAACTGCAGCGCCGCTGCCGCCGCTGCCGGCGATTCAAACCCTCAAAGACCTCAACACTATCGCCGACGGACCATGGCCTGTTGCCGAGAAAATTCGTCTCCTAACCGCCGCCGCGCGACTTGCCAATCCCTCCAACATGCCCTCAGAAGCTGCGAAGCGCCTCGTCTTTATCGTGAAGGACGCCGACTATCCTGCTCTTATGGCTCCCGTGCTCTTCGATCCGCAAATGCCGGTCGAGGTCCTCGAATCTATCGCTCTCAACATGCACAGCCGCCCGCCGGAAGTGGTGAAACCACTCCTCGAACGCCTCGCCGCGTCACCGGATCATCCGCTCCACATTGAAGCCACCGAAACCCTCGCGTTCCACCGCCAGGCAGGATCGCTTTGACTATTGCTGCGCTCACCCCACCGGCGCGAGGAGGAAGTCAATGTCCTCAGTGCTCAGGCCTGACAGGCTGGTGCTTTCGCCGTCGAGCAGGCTGGCGACGAGGGCGGACTTGCGGGCCTGGAGTTCGAGAATGCGTTCCTCGATGGTGCCTTCGCAGATGAGTTTGTGAACGAAGACCGTGCTCTGCTGGCCAATGCGGTGGGCGCGGTCGCTGGCTTGGTTCTCGGCGGCGGGGTTCCACCAGGGATCGTAATGGATGACGGTGTCGGCGGCGGTGAGGTTGAGGCCGGTGCCGCCGGCTTTGAGGGAAATGAGGAAGATGGGGACGGTGCCTGATTGGAACTGGTTCACCAGCGCGCCGCGGTTTTGTGTTTGGCCGGTGAGCATGAGGTGGGCGAGATTTTCCTTCTTCAGCCGGGCGCTGATGACGTTCAGCATTTCGACGAACTGGCTGAAGACGAGGATGCGCCGGCCTTCCTCGACGATGGGGCCGACGAGGTCCATGAGGGCTTCGAGCTTGGCACTGTCGGTGACGGCGGCGGCGGATTCAGTCTTGAGAAGACCAGGATGGCAGCAGACCTGACGGAGTTTGAGCAGGGCATCGAGAATGTAGATCTGGCTGCGCTGGATGCCGCTGCGGTCGAGTTCCTGGCGGACGCGTATGTCCATCGCGGCGCGCACGCTTTCGTAGAGATCGGCCTGCGCGGGACTGAGGGCGATCCGCTGGATCATTTCGACTTTCGGCGGCAGTTCGCTGAGAACAGCGGACTTGGTGCGGCGGAGAAAGACCGGGGCGATGCGCTGGGCAAGGACGCGGCGTTTGCTGGTGTCATGCTGCTTCTCAATGGGCGTGCGGAAAGCTTTGGTGAACTGGTCCCAGGTGCCCAGAAACCCTGGCATGAGGAACTGGAAGAGAGACCAGAGTTCGCCGAGATGATTCTCCATCGGAGTGCCGCTGAGGCAAAGCCGCAGGCTGCTCTGGAGCTTGCAGGCGGCAAGGGCAGCGAGGGTGCGCGGGTTCTTGATGTTCTGGGCTTCATCGAGCACGACGGCGTGAAATTCGATGCCGGCGAATGCTTCCTCGTCGCGCACGAGCAGTGGATAGGACGTGATGAGCAGGTCACAGCCTGCGGCTTCCTTGAAGGTGGCGGCGCGGTTGCTGCCGTGGTGGATTTTCACGCGCAGCGAGGGTGTGAAGCGCGCGGCTTCATCGCGCCAGTTGCTCAACAGACTGACGGGACAAACGATGAGGCTGGGCTGCGTGACGCTGCCGGATTCCTTTTCCGCCAGAAGGTGAGCGAGCGTCTGGACGGTTTTCCCGAGACCCATGTCGTCGGCGAGGATGCCGCCGATGCCGTGGCGGGCAAGGATCTGGAGCCAGCGAAAGCCTTCCAACTGATAAGGACGCAGATCGGCTTTCAACGAAGCGGGCGGCGACGCGTCTATGGTGAGCGCGCCGCTGCGCAGGCTGGCGGCGAGATCCCGGAGCTTCGCATTCGTACGGCGGCAGAGGGCGTCGTCCTCTTCGCCGCCGGCAAAGGCAGCGGCACGGAGCCGGTGCATGGGCAGTCGCGTTCCCTGGAGCGCCTTCGCTCCGGCGGTGGAGAGTTCCGTGAGGTTCGTCAGGATGCGGTGCAGCCGCGACGCTGGCACGGGGACATGCCTGCGCCCGTCTTCGAGCGGGATGAGCACAGGCGTGTCGCCCATGACGGCTAGCTGAGACGGCTGAAATCCCTCACTGGTGTTGGCGAGGAACTGCACGAGCAGCGGCAGCAGCGGGATGCGCTGGCCATTCACTTCCACGCCGATGTCCGCAGCGAACCAGTTGGGGCGGCTCGTTTCCTCGATGTCTTCGTAAAAGTATTCCGGCTCGACAATGTGGAGGTCGAACGACTCATCCGTCTCGATGATCCATCCGGCTTTCCTTAATTGCGGCAGCGTCTCCAGAAAGAAGGCCGTCCACAGCGCCGGATTGCCGTGAGCGACGAGGGCCTCGCGGAGTTCGGTCTTCAGAGAGTAGTTGAGCACCTCGCCGCAGCGGCGAAATCCGAGCGACTCGAGTTCCGTGAGGCGCGCACGTTCCTCCTCCATATCGCGACGCCAGGTGTCGCCGCCGTTTTCTCCGCCTCCCCCGGGGAACAGAGCGCCCGGTGCTTCGTCGTAGGCAAAGCTGAGCAGGATCAGCCGAATTTTTTCCCCGTAAGGAATGCCGCCATACCAGCCGACGTAGCCGGTAAAGGGATAGTCGCACAGCAGTCGCAGCACAGGCCGCGGGACTCCCGGCGGAAGATCGGCAGTCGTCGTCTCGACGGCAGTCTTGCGCGGTTCGCGGAGGGGCTTTTCGAGGATGGTGAAATCCTCACGCCGCTCCAAATCGTCGCGCGGCATGTAGAATCGTGTGGTGCCTGCGAGCAGCGCGGCGAAGGCGTGTTTGCAGTTCCGGGCAACGGGACAGGAACACTCGGTGTGGACATGCAGGAGATTGAATCCCGTGGCCTCAATGAAGACCTCGCAGTCGCCGCGGTCGCGCGTGGCGACAACGGCAGTCACTTGCACCGCGTGCGGCAAAATGGCGCGGCGAATTTTGATGACGGAGCGCAACCCGTAGATGGAGAGCACGGACTTCTTCAGTTCCGGCGGCAACTCATCCAGCCACGCGCCCTGACTCATGGCTTTGTAAATGGTAATGCCTTTGCCGGTGGTCATGGTCAGGGGAACAGGCCCCCGCATAATGCCAGCGAAGCGGACGGCACAACCGGAGGATGCACTTCCGCGTCCAGGCCCGGAAAAACCGCTGGCACACGTGCAGTCAACTGATTGAATCCCGCCCGCTCCACGTATTAACCCGCCGGAGCCACCTCCACCACATCACTATGAAACACACCTCCAGAAGATCGTTCCTGAAAGCCACCGGCCTCGCTGCCGGTGCTCTCAGTTTTCCCAATATCCTCCACGCCCAGAACAAAAACGAGAAACTCAAGCTCGCGGTCATCGCCACCGGCGGCAAAGGCGGCGCTCACATTAACCAGATCAAAGGCGCCGGCGACATCGTCACCTGCTTCGCGGATGTGGATAAGGGCGCATGGGGCAATGCCACGCCGTGGCCCGATGCCAAAGGCTATCAGGACTACCGTCAGCTCTTCGACAAAGAGAAGAACTTCGACGCGGTGATGATCGCCACGCCGGACCACCACCACTTCATGCCCACCGTGCTCGCCATGCAGGCCGGCAAACATTGCTACACCCAGAAGCCGCTCACGCACACTGTATGGGAAGCCCGCCAGCTTCACGAAGGAACCATGAAGCTCAAACTGGCCACCCAGATGGGCAACCAGGGCCACAGCAATGACGGCAACCGCCGCATTTATGAATTCGTGAACAGCGGCATGCTCGGCGACGTGACGGAAATTCACTGCGTCTCCAACCGCCCGATCTGGCCTCAGGGTATGGAGCGTCCTGCCGGCGAAGATCCGGTGCCGGCGGATCTCGACTGGGATCTCTGGCTCGGCCCTGCGGCCAAGCGCCCGTTCAAGAAAGACGTGTACCATTCATTCAAATGGCGTGGCTGGTATGACTTCGGCGGCGGCGCTCTCGCCGACATGGCCTGCCACACCATGGACAGCATTTTCATGAGCATGAACCCTGGTTATCCGACCAGCGTCGAGGTTCTCGAAATCAACGGCCACACCACCGAGACGTTCCCGAAGGGCTCGATCATCAAGTGGAGCTACGGCCCCGGCAAACTGCCCAACGGCAAGGACCGCCCGGCCTTCGATGTCTTCTGGTACGACGGCAAGCTCATCCTCGACGGCAAGGAAGTGGACGCCTCCGACGTGCTCGTCAGCAAGGTCTCCCCTGATCTCTTCGCCATGCCCGATGGCCAAAAGATGACCCTCAAAGGCTCCGGCAATCTTTACGTCGGCAGCAAGTGCGGCCTCATGGTGAACGGCGACTACGGAGACCGTTCCCGCATCGTCCCCATCGCCAAGGCGAAGGACATCGGCAACCCGCCGAAGATGCTGGAGCGCATCGGTAGCGGCGGCGAGCAGGAGCACTACGGCGACTGGCGCATTGCATGCGTCGGCGAGAAGCCATGGGATCATCCGGGTTCCAACTTCACCTACGCCGCGCCGTTCACCGAGACGATCCTGCTCGGCAACGTCGCCCTCCACGTCGGCAAAGGAAAGAAACTGGAGTGGGACGCGAAGGCCATGAAGTTCAGCAACAGCGAGGAAGCGAACAAACACATCAACAAGGAGTACCGCGCCGGCTGGGGCATCAAGCTGGTGTAATGCCCGCCTGACAGTTCAAAACACAGCGCCTCCCTGGAAACGGGGAGGCGCATTTTGTTCACGCCGGAGCAGGTTTTCGGAGCGCGCCGCGTCCGCCCATCCCGGCATCAGTTGCAGCGGAAAGGACGGGTCAGGGAATTGATTCCCGGATGCGAAGACGATCTCTGATTCCCGCGACGACTTGCTCTTTCACCTCACTGGAGCTGATGGATTCCGCCCATGCCAGAGCCGCTTCCGGATCATTGCGAATGGACGGCGCGGCCGCCAGGGCGATGATCGCGGCGTCTTTGCCGGGGCCGGCTGGCAAAGCCCTGACCCACAGGGAAGCGGCGGCGGGATCATTCGACATCCATGCCGAGGTGACGCCGGACAGTGCGGCCGACTGCTCGGTCGCGGAGGAAAGGGAGGCTGCCCATGCCGCTGCGGCGGCGGGGTCGGCGGTGGCCCATTGGGCAGCCAGCGGGGTGGCGGCTTCCGCACGGATCATGCTGTCAGGCAGCGACGAGAGAAACCGCAGAGCGGCGGCGGAATCGGCAGCGGCGTAGCGGCCCACGGCAGCATGGATAGCACCAGCGCGGAATTCGTCGGGCAGTTCCGCAGCCCATGCGGCAGCGGCCTGCGGATCGCGGCGCGACCATTCAGAAGCGACGGCGGCGGCTCCGGAAATTGTGGCGGCTTCACTGAGCCCAAGGCCGCCGGCTTCCTCTGTCAGATGAGCGGCGGCAGCCTGCGGATCCCGGGCGGCCCACGCGCTCATGACGGTGGCAGCGGCATCAGAGCGCTCACCGGCGGGTAAAGTGTCCACGTAGCTCAGAGCCGTCTCCGGATCCACGGAGGCAAAACGGGCGAGGAGCAGATGCTTCTCAAGTGGCGAGCCAGCAGGGGCCCCGGGGATATCGAGCGCTCGCAGTGCCGCCAGCACGCCACGGGCATCAAGGGACTCAATCTCCATGGCCCGTCCGGTGGCCCCGGAAGCCGGCACTATGTTCGCGGCGCGGGCTTCTTTGGCCGTGTCTTTGCCGATTTCACGCTTCGGCCCGGGAGACTGCGGGATCCGATTGGCGGCCGGCACTTCCGGCGACTGCGTAGAATGAAAAACCCATCCACTGACAAAAGCGGCCCCCAGTGCAGCGATGCTGACGACAACGCGCAGCGGGAGCAGCTTCCTCATGTCAGTGGATGGGCATTGATTGTTTTATACGGATGGCACAGGAAGTCCCCGCGCCGTCCGGGATTACCTGCCGCGACCGGGGCCCGGGGCCGGACGCCCTGGTTTGACAGTGAATTCCGCGAGGGTGATCGTGCCATCTTTGTCTTTATCCAGCTTGGCGAAAGCCGCAGCCACCCTGGCCGCTGGGGCGCCTGCGGGTGCACCGGCCGCCCATTCGGTGGCGGAAATCCCGGCGCTGCTGTCGGAGTCGAGGGCGTTGAACTTCACGGTAAGAGCCGCAATCCGTGCGATTTCCATTTCCGCTGCGATTGAGGTCCTGGCGGCCTCACGCTCTGCGGCGTCCAGCACTCCGTCACCGTTGGTGTCGTACTTGGCGATAAATTCAGCGCGCCGGGCTTCCATCTCCGCTTTGATGGCCGCTTTCATGGCTGTGATTTCCGCAGCGGAGAGGACTCCGTCATTATTGGTGTCATACTTGGCGAGAAATTCGGGCAGCGGCGGCCTGACTCCCGGGGGCCGGGGGAGACCTCCAGGGGCAGGCATATCGCGTTGGGCAGAAGCTATGGAAGCGCCGAATCCGAGGATGGCGAGGATGAGCAGATGTGATTTCATGGTTTGTTGTTCTTTGGTTTGGGGGTTGCCGTCCGGTGAAGCCCGGCGGGAAATGCTGGAGCATTCCACTGGATGGTATCATCTAAGACGCCGGGGAGCAATGTCGGTTACGCAACAGCGTGAACATTTTTCATGGCGCCACCACTCCAGCCCCAGGAATCGAGGTCCTTGTCGCTGCCTGCAGGCATCAGGGTAATGCGCCCGGCCCCCAAACGTGGCTCTTCGCGGAGCTTGTCTTTTCACGCGCGGTGACAAGACTTCGACCATGCACTTCCGTCACCTGCTTCCCTTCTTCGCGCTCAGCCTCGCCCACGCCGATCCCCTGCTCTCGCCGCAGGAGGCGCTGAAGAAGTTCACCGCGCCGGGGGGCTTCAGCGTGGACCTCATCGCGGCGGAGCCGGACGTGGTGCAGCCCATCGCGTTTTGCTGGGATGCCCGCGGGCGTATTTGGGTGGCGGAGGGGAATACTTACCCCACCCGCAAAGGAAAGCCGCCCGCCGGCGACTCATCGAAGCCGAACGATGCGCAGTTGGCCGACATCTTCGGCGGCAATGACCGCATCCTCATCTTCGGCGATGAAGACGGCGACGGGAAATTCGAGACGCGCAAGGTCTTCGCCGAAAAGCTCAACCTCGTCAGCGGCATCGAACTCGGCTTCGGCGGTCTCTATGTCGGCGCGGCCCCCTATCTGATGCACATCCCGGACAAGGACGGCGACGACAGGCCCGACGGCCCGCCGGAAATTCTCCTCGACGGCTGGGGCTACCAGGACACGCACGAAACGCTCAACAGTTTCATCTGGGGCCCCGACGGCTGGCTCTACGGCTGCCACGGCGTCTTCACCCACAGCAATGTCGGCGCTCCCGGCACCGCCAACCGTGGCACGGGCTTCCAGCCCGTGGT
>JANOZA010000659.1:0-4601 GCA_031429155.1 Verrucomicrobiota bacterium
GCGTGAGCGTCTATTGGGACTTCGTCGAGCTGCCATCGCAGATGCTCGAGAATTTCTGCTGGGAGCGCGAAAGCCTCGATCTCTTCGCCCGCCATCACGGAACCGGCGAGGCGATTCCAGCGAAGCTCTTCAAGAAGATGCTCGCCGCGAAGAACTACCTCTCCGCCGTTATCAACATGCGCCAGCTCGCATTCGGGAAGATGGACCTCGAACTGCACATCAATCACGCCACCAGCGATGCCGAACTTGATACGCTCATTGATGAAATCCTCAAAGGTTATCAGATGCCGCTGAAGACGCGACCGCCCGCGATGGCACGCCGCTTCACCCACGTCTTTGGCAGCCCCGTGGGCTATGCCGCCGGTTACTACAGCTACAAATGGGCGGAAGTTCTCGACGCTGATTGTTTCAGCCGCTTCCAGCGCGAGGGCGTGCTCAATGCGAAGACCGGTCAGTCGTTCCGCGACTGCATCCTGAGCAAAGGAAACAGCGAGCCGCCGGAAAAACTCTTCCGCGACTTTATGGGCCGCGATCCCGATCTCAATGCCCTCCTCGTGCGCAGCGGTCTCGCGTAAGGAGGTTTCCGGTCAATGCGCCCCGGCGTGTTCTGCGGCGAGGCGCCACTCGATGAGTTCGTCGGTGAGGAGTTCCTCGGTGCGGGCGACGGCGGTGGCGGCGGATTGTTCCGTGCGCAGGAGGGGGAATGCTTCGGCGACGGCCTTGAGGCGCTCGGCCATCTCCGGATAGCGGTGGGAACGGCGCGTGATGTCGAGGGCGTTGCGCAGGGCGGTGGCGACACCAGCGGTCAGTGGGAGCGCGACGGGAAGGAACTTGGCCAGAATGGCGCCCGTCCAGGAGTGGGAAAGGTGCCAGCCGCAGGCCTTATCCAGCAGCGCGAACAGAACGGACGGAGGCGCAAGAATGGCGGCCCACTTGGCCACGCCGTGCCATATCTTGTCTTGTTGTTTCGCAGCCAGAGCTTTTTCCTCGAAGTGCTTTCGCTGATCCTGGAGGCGGCCGGTTATGTAGGCCGTTTTCTTCGCCTGGAGAATGAGGGCCGCGTCTCCGCCCGGGGCAGGGGAGGCCAGGGCATCGCCCGAAGCCATGAGGCCGGCGGTGACGGCAAAGGTGTGCCATTCCGGAAGATGCCGAACGATCTGCGGATGCAGGGGATCGAGCCACGGCCGGCTGGCGCGCACGCTGCGGACGACTTCAGCAGCGAAACGGGCGCGCAGCCATTTCGTCTTTACCTTTTTCCGGGCGAGCAGCCAGGTGAGGAGCAGGGAAGCGGAGACGATGGCAAACTCGGCGGCGGTGAACCATCCGGCCGCTATTTCCCACCGATGCACTTCTCCGTCTGCCGGTGCGGCGGGATTTTGAATGAAGGCGAGATAGAGAAGGCTGGGCACTGCACCAAGGAGTGCGGCAGCGGCATGGAGCTTGATGACCCGCGCCGTACCGCGGCGAAAAGCCGGAGCTTTCTCGTTGGCAATGCTGTCGAGGGCTTTCTGGAGCGCGGCGGCATCGGACAGGGCGGGCTTTGAGTGTTCAGTGAGAATGCCTTCGATGTCGCTGGTCACGGCATCGGGAGCCGGACAGGATTTCTCGATCTCCGCAGGGCTCAGCGCTTTCGGATTTACCGAACTAATGTGGAGCAGGGGCCGGTGCCGTGCTTTGGCTAGTTCCACGGCATCGCCCGTGCCGCCGGGACCACGGGCGGCCTCGCCATCCCAGACTACGAGCAGGAGATCGCAGGCGTCCACGATGCGCGTGACCTGGCCGTAGTAGCAGTCATCGCGGAGGGGATGATCGCGCAGGACGCGGAAAGTGCCGCCGTTGTCTCCGCGCCGGGCGGCAGCGATGAATTCACTGGCCTGCGCGCATTCCTCCTCGCGCCCTTCGAAGTCGGCCTCGAAATCCCCCTCCGACAGCGGCAGCAGCAGGTGAACGGGAATGTTCAGGCTGCGCGCACAACTGAGCGCGAGGAGATCCGCCCCGGCAGCGGCGCTGGTGTAGAGTTCCACCTTCGCCCCCTTGAGTGCCGCAGCGCTCTGGAGCGACTGCAGAGTGCTCAGCAGAGCTTCGCGGGTGGCCTCCGGGTTAGGCAGGTTGCGGTGACCGGAGAATCCGAGTATCCAAACGGGAGTCAGTATCATGGGAGGCGGGGCTGTTTCGCTGCGGAGTTTGCCGGAATGCCATTGTCAGGCAAGGCTGGATTTGTCCGCCACGCGGCGCATCACCTGAATCGAAGCACATCTTTCCGGTTTCCCCCTCTCCCTGGCCTGCCAGCATCGCCGGTCATGGAATTGCAGGCCGGGAAACTCTACATCATTGCCACCCCCATCGGGAACCTCGGCGACATCACGGAACGCGCGCGGGCCACGCTGGCAGCCGTGGACACCATCGCTTGCGAGGACACCCGGCACTCCGGCGTTCTGCTCCAGCACATCGGAGTCAGGAAGCCGCTCGTCAGTGTTCACGAGCACAATGAGGCCTCGCGCAGCGCGCAGCTCATCGGCGATCTCCAGCAGGGGCGGACGGTCGCTTACATTTCGGATGCGGGAATGCCCGGAGTTTCCGACCCCGGTCAGCGGCTCGTCAATGCCTGCATCCGCGCCGGGGTGCCGGTGGAGGTGGTGCCCGGTCCGTGCGCGGTCGTCACCGCTATCATCGGCAGCGGATTTCCGGCGGATGCCTTCTTCTTCGGCGGCTTCCTTCCCGTGAAGAGCGGCCAGCGGGAACGAGCCCTGACACGTGCGATTGAGCGGGAGGAAACGACGGTCTTCTACGAGAGCCCGCACCGGATTGATGGCACGCTGGAAATGCTCGCACGACTCTCTCCGCAGCATCGCATCTGTGTCGCGCGGGAGCTGACGAAGAAGTTCGAGGAATACCGGCGCGGCACGGCGGCGGAAGTTCATGCCCACTACGCGGCGCGTCCGGCGAAGGGCGAAATCTGCCTCGTCATCGCCGGCACAGACTTGCCAAAGTGGGCGCAGACTCCCGTGCCGTCATGAGCCATCCTTCCCGCGCTGGCCGGCTCTTCAAACTTTCCGTCGGCCTCTTTCTGATGGTCATTGGCCTCGCGGTCACGGCCCTGCTCTTCATTCCCTATAAGAAGGCCACCGCGACGCGCGCATGGACGGAAACGCCGTGCGAAATGTTGGAAAGCTATCGTCAGGAAAAAAGCGTGAGCGAGTTCAGCCAGCCGGTGCAGCGCGTCTTCTTCAAGTATCGTTACACCTTTGCCGGCGCTGAGCACACCGGCACGCGCCTGCGCCGGGTGACGTTTCTGGAGAGTGAGGACCGCGAGGTCGCGAAGAAGACGCCGCACATCGCGGAAGCAGACAAGCTCGTCGCAAAGTATCCTCCGGGCACGAAGACTACTTGCTGGGTGAATCCTGAGAATCCTGACGAAGCAGTGCTCGAACACTTCACCAAAGCCGCCATCTACACGCTTTGGTGGCCCATGCTCTTCGCGGTCGGGGGCGGCGGCATCGTGTGGTCGGTGCTGCGGCGGGAGAAGAAAGTCACTTCCCCTCACGCGCCAAATCCCGCGCCTTGAGGTAGTTGGTCCGGAAGTGCTCTGACAACTCCCGCGCCAGCTTCGCGATGGCCACAGAGTCTTTGGACTTCAGCACTGGCGCGATCTTCGTCTTCACGGCGGCGTAGCTTACGGTTTCCGGGAACTCGTTAAAGACAGCAGTGGCCTGCGGCGGAAACTGGTGTGCGATGAGTTCGTGCCAGGCTTCCTTGAGTTCCACGTGCGGATCAATGCACATGGCGCGGATGAGGAAGCGGATGCTGGAGAAGAGTTCGGCGGTGTATTTCGGCTCGTAGATAAACGCCGCGCCGGGCTCCAGCGGGCGGAGTTCGGGATCGGCAGCATCTGCGAGGATTTCCGGCACATAATAGTCGCGCCGCAGCGGCATGTTGCGCAGCGCCATCTTCTCCGGACCGCCTGGCGCGCCGGCTTTGAGGCCCCATAGCTTCTGACCTTCCGGCGAGAGGATGAACTCGATGAAGCGCGTCGCCAATTCCGGGTTCGGTGCACCGCGAAACATCGAGATCGGCTGCGGGCTGATCGTGGTGCCGCCGCGCGGGGCGATGAAGCCGAGGCGGCTCTGTCCGTTCACCTTGCTGAGGCGTTCGATGAGATTCCGTCCGTAAAAATCCACGCACATGCCGGCGAGGGCCTCGCCTTCAGAGACGTCGAGCGGGATCTTGGTAGAGCTGTCCGTCCAATAGCGGGAGTTGGCGCCGATAGCCAGGATCTCTTTGAAGCCCGCGGCCCAGCCTGCGGCGGAATCGTCAGGGTTCTCCGCCATACTCATTTGGAGAATGCACTCAAACATTGCCGCCACGGTGCCGCTCTTCGTCGGATCGGAGACCGCGAGCTGGTTCTCATACGCCGGGTCGGCGAGGTCCGACCACGTTGCGGGCGCTTTCATGCCGCGACGCTCCAGGTTCTCCTTGTTCCAGAAAATCCCGAACGACGACAGACACGACACGACCCACTCGATCTCCGCATCGAAGTATTCCAGGCCTGAGAATTTGGCCTGAATGGCGGCATCGTTGAACCAGACAGGATGAGACAACTT
>JANOZA010000660.1:0-17122 GCA_031429155.1 Verrucomicrobiota bacterium
CGCGCGGATGCCGACGGCATCGTGCAGGAGAAAATCAACATCACCGCGTTCAAGAACCTGCTCGTCGCCGGCCCCAACGTCCTCGCCATCCACGGCCTCAACACCACCGCCGGCGACAACGACTTCCTCCTCCAGAGCGAACTCGTCGCTGCGGACAACGCCACCGTCAACGCCGCCAACCTCACCGCCGGCGCGCAGCTTTACACCGGCCCCATCACCCTGAACAACCCCGCCACCGTCCAGACCCGCGTCCTGCTGAACGGCGTCTGGAGCGCCCTCACCAGCGCCTTCTTCAGCGTCGCCACCGAAGCCGCCAGCGCGTCCAACCTCGTCATCAGCGAAATCCATTACCACCCGGAGAACCCCACCAGCCCCGCCGAGATCGCCGTCCATCCCGACAAGGACGAGTACGAGTTTATCGAAGTGCAGAACATCAGCCCCACCGCCAGCGTGGACCTCACTGGCATCCGCTTCACTGCCGGCATCACCACCAACGCGCTCGGCAATCAAGTCCTCCAGCCCGGTGAGCGCGCCGTCTTCATCAAGAACCAGGCCGCTTTCAACGTCCGCTACGGCACCAGCGCCCGCGTGCTCGGCCTCTACACCGGCAGCCTCAACAACCAGGGCGAGCAACTTATCCTCAACGGCAACGGCGGCACGGTGATCCGCGACTTCACCTACGACGACAACGCCCCCTGGCCGGATGCGCCCGACGGCGCAGGCATGTCGCTCACACTGATCAACCCGTCGTCCAATCCCAACCACGCCCTCCCGACGTCATGGCGCGGTTCCACAAGCATCGGCGGCAGCCCCGGCACCAGCAGCTTTGCCGCCTGGAAAGCCGCCAACGGTATCACCGCCAACACCGAAGACGGCGACCACGACGGTCTCGACGCCATCGTCGAATACCAGCTCGGCACCAATCCCGCCGTCTCCGACAGCAACCTCCCCCTCGCCGGCACCGATGGCGGCTTCCTCACCTTCACGCTCACCTATCGCGACACCGATGACACCGTGCTCTCGCCACAGGTCAGCACCGAACTCACCGCCTGGTCTTCAGCCGGTGTTACTCTCGAAAGCGCCACACCCAATCCTGACGGCACCATCACCGCCATCTGGAAAGCCCCCGCCAGCATGGCCGCCGGCCAGCGCCTTTACTTCCGCGGTCTTGTGCAGGTGCAGTAACACCCCGCCTTCAGCCCCTGCGGATTTGCACTGCACAATGCTTGTAGGACGGCTGCCGGCTGTGCGGATCCACATCCAGCTTTGTCAGACGATTCACTTCCGCACCGTGCATCGGCAGGTAAATCTGACCAGGCTGCACGACGGCCGCAACCCTGGCCGTCGCCGTGATGCCCGCGCGTCGTGAAGTGATCTGCAGCGCGTCGCCGTCGCGCACCCCAAGCCGCCCGGCGTCTTCCGGATGCAGGTCGGCACAGAGCGTGTCGGGATACAATTTGCGCAGGATGGCGCTCTTCGAGGTGCGGCTGCCAGTGTGCCACTGCGCACTGGTGCCACGACCGGTGAGCAGGATGAAAGGATACTCCGCATCCGCCGGCTCCGCCACCGGGCGCGGCGGATCAAACAGGAAGCGCGCCCTGCCATCCGGAGTGAAAAATGTTCCATCGGCAAAGAGCCGGCGATGTGCCTCCGGCTGCTCACTGCCCTCCGCCAGCGGCCACTGAATGCCACCGTGTGCCTCGATCATTTCGTAGTCGCGGATCCCGGTGATGTCACAGGGTTGACCACGGCTGACTTCCTTTAGTATCTGGAAGACCGCTTCCGGCGAGCTCCAGCGTGTGAACTCGTCTCTCACGCCCCAGGCTTCAGCGATGAGTTGGAAGATATGAAAGTCCGCCAGCGCCACGCCCGGCGCCCGGCAGACTTTGTGAGAGACACCGATCCGGCGCTCGGAGTTGATAAAAGTTCCCTCTTTCTCGCCCCAGCCCGCCGCAGGCAAAAACAAATCCGCCATCTGCGCCGTCTCGGTGGTGGGATACATGTCCTGCACGACGAAGAATTCGAGTTTCTGGATCAACTCGCGAAACCGCTCCTGCTCGATCCATGAGTGGGCACCGTTGGTGCCGATCATCCACAGCCCGCGAATCTGTCCGGTCTCGATGCCGGCGAGAATCTGGTCGTAGGCCAGACTGCCGACCGTGGGCATGCGTTCTTCAGAAATCCCGGTCGCCGCCGCGATCTTCGCGCGATGCTCCTGCTTCGTGAAGTCATGGCAGCCAAGCAGACTCGTCGTATTGGAGAACAGACGCGAGCCCATCGCATTGCACTGACCGGTGATGGAGTTCGCACCGGTGCCAGGCCGCCCGATGTTGCCCGTCATCAGAGCGAGATTGATGATCGCCTGCGCGGTGCGCACCGCCTCGTGACTTTGATTAACACCCATCGTCCACCAGAACGAGACGCGCTTTCCCGCAGAGATCGTGCGCACCGCTTTCTCGAAGACCTCCACGCTGACACCCGTCTCTGCCAGCCTCACTTCCGGTGCGAAATCTTTGACGAACTCCGCGAAGTCATCAAAGCCCGTCGTGTGCGCTTCCACAAATGCGCGCTCCACGAAGCCCTCGCGAATCAGCCAGTGCGCGAGACAATAGAGCAGCGTGAGGTCGGCTTTCGGCGCGAGCGCGAGATGTTGAGTCGCGGCGACGGCGGTTTCCGTTTTCCTCGGATCAATGACGATGATCTCCGGGTGAAACGGATTCCGCTCCACCCGCTGCCACATGATGGGATGGGCGATGCAGGGGTTCGCGCCGATGAACACGAGGACGTCGCTGACTTCGAAATCCTCATAGGTAAAAGGCGGTGCATCGAAGCCAAAGCTCTGCTTGTAGGCGACGGCCGAGGTCGCCATGCACTGCCGCGTATTGGCATCGCCGTGGACCATTCCCATGCCGGCCTTGGCCAGCATTCCAAGGAACGCCATTTCCTCGCTCATGATTTGGCCGGTGCTCAGGAAGGCACAACTTTCCGCTCCGTGGCGATCCATAATGCCGCGGAAACGCGTCGTAAATTCATCCATCGCCTCCGGCCACTCCACCGGCCGGCCATTGATCAGCGGCGTCGTCGCCCGATCAGATGCGGCCAGAGGCGTCAACGCTTCCCAGCCTTTGGGACAAGCCATTCCGAGGTTCACCGGATATGCAGGATCGGGCGTGAGACTCACCGCCTCGCCACTGGCATCCAGGTGAATCTTTAGCCCGCAGCCGGTGGAGCAGAATCCACAAATGCTGCGCGCCACCGCTACGGGCTGGGCGTTTTGCGGCATCTTTCCCAGACCGAAATCACCCGGCGAGAGCACCAGTTCGCGCGTCATGGGACCATCGAAGGCGCGGATAATAGATGGCAGACGGATGCTCATTCGTGGACAGGCATGGGGACTCCCGGCATCCGCGGTGCGGCACCGGACATGAAGAAGAGGCGACGTTCCAGCAGTTGTGCGGCAAAGGTGGTCAGAAATGAAACGAGCGCCAGCATGGGAAGGTTCGCTAGAGCCAGCAGGCCGCTGATGGTCGCGATCCAAATCAGCCCGGCACGCAATCGAAGCATGTCGCCCAGCTTCTCCTTCAAAATGCGGGCTGAACGGTGACTGTCACTGGAGGTATCAGCGAGGTCGCGGCGAAGATCGCGGCGTTCCGCAAAGTAGAGTACAGTCCGGACTACCGCAGCCGCGGCGGTAAAGGCGATGAACCATGCCGACAGATCACCAAAAAAGGCCAGCAGGGCGGTCGTCATGGTCGAGCCCAGCAGCAGCGCGGTGCCAAAGAATTTCACGTGCGTGCGCCGCGCCGCCCAGCTGGGACGCCGGGTATCAATATAGACCATCGCCGAGCAGAAGACGCTGCTCATTCCGATGACGGCCGCCAGTTGATAGAGTGCCGGCCAGCCGGTCCACACCGCAGCGGCACCGGCCTGAAAAAATCCCCCGAAAGCCAGGATTTCCCGGCTCAGCCAGGATTTTCTCCATCCCAAAAAGCAGCGCCATGCCCGCAGTGGCTGACCAAGATGTCCAACACTCACCATCAATCCCAACGCCAGAATGCCCAGCCCGACCGGACCCGCCAGCCTGACCAGCGAGGGCGCGATGGCCGCGCAGAAGAACAGCCCGGCCGCCATCTGCGTCAACACCAGCATCCATGCCAGCGGCGGGTGTTCGTGCTCCGGCTCGATTTCGTCATGAGCGAAGGGCCGGGCATTTTCCGGCAAAGGTTTGGCACTGATGTAGCGCGTCGTGGGCAGCGTGTAGTTTGAAGGGAAGGCGCCGGGCAGCAGTCCACCGGTCACATTAGTGGGCGTTTTCACGATGCGAATCGCGATGGCTTCATTCGGACACGCCTGCACACACGCGGGTGCCTCACCGGCGCTCAGGCGCTGCTGGCACATATCGCATTTCCGCACGATGCCGCGCTTCTTGTTATACTTTGGAACGTCGTAAGGGCATTTCAGAATGCAGTAGCTGCAACCGATACACTGGTCGTCCAGGTGCCGGACGATGCCAGTCTCGGCGTTCTTCTCGTAGGCAAGCACCGGGCAACCATTGGCGCACGCCGGATCAGCGCAGTGATGACAGGCCGTCGTCACCGTTTGCAGCCAGGGATCACCGGGCCCGCCGGTGAGCATTCCCGTGTCGCGCCAGCTTTCCTCGTCATCGAGTCCGTTGAGCGAATGGCACGCGGTCACGCAGGCCTTGCAGCCGGTGCACTGGTCCAGATTCACCTCGAAGGCAAATTGCTCTCCCGCCCCCGGCCGGGTCAGCGGAATAAGATGCTCATAGCGCTCACCGGCAGTGCCGTGGGAGCGATCATGCCATTTGGAAAAGCGCTCCGCCGCGGTCATGATTTGCCGCTGCGCACGAAGCAGATCGTCAATGCGCGAACGGCGGTGTTCCACGGTGCTCATACCGCGCAGAACAGTTCCTGAAGTTGCCCGACAGAGTGCCGGTTACAGAAGGAGTGGAACGATTCGTCGTCCACGCGCCTTGCCTGGTATCCCTTGAGCATCGCCTCCAGCGTCTGGCCCAGGGATTCGAAAGATACGCCGCTGAAAATCTGCCGCCCGATCTTCCGGTTCTCTCCGAATCCGCCGCCAACGGTGATGTGATAGCCTTCGCCGGAGATTCCCTCCTTCACCTTTGTGCCGAGGAGTCCGATGTCGCCCATGAAGTGCTGGGCGCAACTGTGCGCGCAGCCGGTAAAATGAATATTCACCGGGCGGTCGAGCTTTACGCGCTTATCAAGGTAATCCATCATCGCGACGGCGTGGCCCTTGGTGTCGCTGGCGGCGAACTTGCAATAGCGGTTCCCCGTGCAGGCGATGAAGCCGCTCTTCAGATTCGACTGCTCCGTGGAGAAGCCCGCGCGCTGCAATGCCTTCGCTGCCGTGGCGACAAAGGCCGTGGCCACATTCGGAACGATGAAATTCTGCCACACCGTGAGCCGGATCTCGCCGGTTCCGTAACTGTCAGCCACGTCCGCGATGCGATCCAGTTGCTTCGCTGTCAGTTGGCCGACGGGCACCGCGGCACCGAGATAATTCAAGCCGTCCTGCTTCTGCGGATACACACCCACATGCGAATGCCCCTGCTGCGAGAATGTCCGCGGCACGTGACAAGGCGAGCCTTCCGCCAGCCTCGTCAACTTGAAGGGCAACAGCGCCTCCGCAGCGGCGATGACACCATCCATGCCCATGCGCTCCACAACATATTTGAAGCGCGCCTTCTTCCGGTTCGTGCGGTCGCCTTCTTTGATAAATACGCGCAACAGTGCCAACATGAGTTGATTCACCTGCTCCGGCGCAACAATGATGCCGGCATCACCGGCGAACGTCTGGTGCCCCGTCACACCGCCGAGGACGATGCGAAAATGCACTCCGGGCGAAATGCCTTCTGCGTTCTCGCCGATGCGCACCGCCATCGCGCCGATGTCGTTCGTGTCCTCCACGGCGCTGATGAGTCCGCCGCCGTCGTAGGCGATGTTGAACTTCCGCGGCAGATCGTAGAATTCCTTTGTCCCGATGATGAGTGTGGCCAGTTCATTCACCAGTGGACGCACATCGAGCAACTCATGCGGATCGTAGCCCGCGCAGGGATTCATCGTAATGTTCCGGATGTTATCCGCGCCAGCGCCTTTCGAGTGCAGACCACAGCCCTGGATGCGGCGAAGCACTTCGGGGCAGTCCTTTGGCTCGATCAGACGAATCTGGAAATTGTTCCTCGTGGTAATCTGAATATAGCCGCTCGTCAGTTCGCGGGCGATGGCCGCAAGTTCGCGGAGCTGGTACGACTTCACCACGCCACCAGGAATCCGAAGCCGGCACATGTAGCCGTCCTTTACCGGCGAGAGCCAGAAGAGCCCGTTCCACTTATATCGAAATGAGCTGTCAGGCTCCGGCTTCGCATTCCAGCGCGCATCCATCACGAGGTTTTCAATGGCGTCGAAGGGATGCAACTCGCGTTTGATGCGCTCCTCCTTCGTCAGGTCGTCGAGGGACGGGCCGGAAACCTCGTTCACGGGAGTCATCGCGAGATCTCCGAAGGACACGCCCTGCGTCGCGACCCCGGCGAAAAATCCTTCAAGATAACGCTTCTGCTCCGGCGAGAAATCACCGGGGAGTGCGTTTATAAGCGAAGGGGATGGGGCTGCTGACATGATTCCGACCCCAAAAAGCATTGTCCGTGCCTGCGTAGAATGAAGTCATCTCATCGCAGGGATGAATGCTGCAACATCCCTAAACTCCGATACACCATGAACACGTCCATCATCTGCACCGACTGCGATCCCGCCTCCATGAGCCGCCGCTCATTTCTCAAAACCTCCGCGACGCTGCTGGCGGGCAGTGCGCTGCCCATCATCGGCGCCGAACCGGCCAAGGCCACCGGGGAGACGCTCACCGCGCAACTCTTCAAGAGCCTCAATGAAGAACAGAAGAAGAAAGTCTGCTTCGCCTTCGATGACCCGCTTCGGTCTAAAGTGGACAACAACTGGATGATCGTGAAGCACAGCGTGGCTGAGGTCTTCAACCCGGATCAGCAGGCATTGGTGCGTGACATCTTTAACAGCCTCCACAGCGACGAATACCGGAAGCCGGTCTTCGATCAGGTGGCGAGCGACTCGGAGGGTGCCGGCTTTGAAACGGGCACATCCGTCGCACTGTTTGGTGAACCGGGGACCGGGAAGTTCGAGTTCGTCCTCAGCGGGCGTCACGTGACGAGGCGTTGCGATGGCGACAGCGTGGAGGGCGTGGCATTTGGCGGGCCGATTTTCTATGGTCATTCCGTGAGGGAATCCGAGAAGCCCGATCATCCGGGGAACGCCTATTGGTATCAGGCGAAGCGCGCGAATGAGGTGTTCAAGGCCCTCGACGGCAAGCAGCGCGGGCAGGCGATGATGGAAAAGGGCCGCCCGGAAAATCACAGCGATACCGTGAAACTCACGGGCAAGACGGAGGGATTACCAGGCATTCCGGTCGGAAGCCTTTCTGCAGATCAGAAGAATCTCGTAAAGAAAGTCCTCGCCGATCTGCTCGCGCCCTATCGCAAGACGGATGCCGACGAAGCCATGAAACTCATTACCGCCCGCGGTCTTGATGCCCTGCACATGGCGTTCTCGAAAAATGACGATATCGGCAACGACGGCGTCTGGGATGTCTGGCAAATTGAAGGGCCCAACATGCTCTGGTACTTCCGGGGCGCGCCGCACGTCCACTGCTGGGTGCATGTGAAGGCGTGATTTCCCTCCGGCATCAATCCTGGTTCAGCAGAATCTCTGCGCCCTCCCCGCAGTAGGGACTTTATCTTTGCAGCCTCCCGCCACCCGATATCGAGTGGTGCACCCATCAGGATTCGAACCTGAAACCTTCTGATCCGTAGCCTTAGCCATACGTATTTCATAATGTGCGCTACTGCTCCTTCACCTCCATTCCGCGAAGTTTCTCTGAAAAATCCTGATCGTACTTCCTCATCATGATGCGGTCAAACTCCCGGGAACCATCCAACTCCGGGTCCGGAAGACTATCCCGCGGCCTGGGCACCGTCAGGAATCCATTTTTGTAACCCAGCTTCTCCACCTGATCATTGAACCAGCTGTGGAGCCAGAAGCCTGGTGCCAGCACCACCACGGAACCAAGGGCACACAGAAACTTCCCGCCTATGGAGAGGTCGTTGTCTTGAACCGGGCGCGGGGCGCGGACCGGCGGCGGGGTCTTTTTGCTGAGCGATACCACAGCCGCGGCCACAGTCACCGCGAGGCTGCAAACGGCAAAGAACGGGAAGATCATGATGATCTTCCCGGAGTAGGAAACCTGTGGAACGTGCCGGCGCATTTCTTCAAGTGGTTCGTAGAGCCACCAGTAACCCAGAAGGCCCGACCCCAGCAGTCCGCCAATTCCCAGGACCCAGAGGACAGCGGCTAATTCGTTTCGGCCTGGTGACCGACCCACTCCCCCGGCGACATTCCGCTGCCCCGCGGGACGGAATTGCGAAGCCGCACGGTATGCCGGCGGTGACTCAGCCACAAACTTTCCGGAACAGACGGGACAGGAAACGGGCTGACCAAACGCCTCCGGCGGAATGGTCAGGCTTTGCTGGCACCAGGGACATTCAATGGTGGCGGATTCATTCATGGCGCGATTGGTTATGAGACTGGTGATAAATCGGTGCCTGGGAGTTTGCGTCGAAATGTATCGCTGGCCGCGAAGTTTATGATTTGAGCACAGCCCGCACCAATTCCCGAACGAATGTCCGGAATGGCCGGGACCAGTTTCCGACATAGGGATTGATTCCGATCAGAACGGTTTGGCTCTGCCGCGTCGAGGCTGCCGTCGCTGTTGCTGTTGAAGTTGCTTTTCCAGCGGGTGTGGAATCGCTCAATCGGTCCCGGCCCCGCTTTGACCGCTATCCAAAGTCCACCAATGACGAAAAGCACAGCCCAAACCAAAATGGCTTTGAGTCTTAACCGGAACCCCCGCCAAACCGGGTCCGGGCGCTTGGCGACATAGATAATTTTGCGGGACATGAGTCGGTTTGGGGTGATTCGATAAGCTGGATAACCGCCTCTGGAGATCATTTAGGTTGGGTGTCTGTTGTGCACTGTTCGGCTCTTAATTCTCTGAGGAGTCTCACTTCTTGTCGAGCATCGCTTCTGCTTTGTGCAGCAGGATGTGGGCGATGAGGACATCGTGCCAGTTCACTACCGACTCGTCGGGGCCGGGATTGAGGGGGAGGGATTGGATCAACTCCATGGCATTGGTGCAAGCGCTCGACACTCTGCAAGGCAGGCGCATCAGCATTACACGAATACATTATTGGCTGTGCGACGTGCCATTGAGATCCATCTCTCATGGATTTTCCTGAACGCGGAAATACCGTTGCGGGCCGGAGACCGGCTCCTGCCAGAATCGCTCGAACCCTTCACCCGTGCCCTGGATGAGCGGAACCCATCCGCCAGTGAGCCTGGTGCTGGATTGAAGGGTGAACTGCTTGCCGGCCTTCGTTGGAAACAGCACGCGTGCCTGCAGGCTGGAGTCCCCCGGCTGGATTGAAATGTCCAGCGCCGCCGCATTCTGCCTGCCTGGCGATGGTGCTCCCATAGCCCACGGCCCGCCAGGACCAAGTCGGAGCCATGCGATGTTCCCTGGCAAATCAGGCACGTCCACCGAGGAAACAATCGTGTTCGTTCCGAACGTGCCGGAACGCTCCACAACGTAAAGCCGGCCCCCGTTTTTCTCTATGGTGAATGGCATGTGCCACGGGCCTTGATCCACATCGCCGTCCGCCCAAAGGATCTGAGACTGCCGCGGCTGAAGCATGGCCCCTTGCGGGAAAAGATATTCAAGATCGCCCGTTCCCAGGAGCGTGCTCCTGATAGAATAGCGCGTGAGATCAATCGGAGCCTGCGTGATGTTGCGGATTTCAATGTAGTCGGCGGTCTCGCCGCCTTCATCGGCTGCCGCAGCAGAATTGTTGGAGACCACCTCGGATATCTCCAGAGGCAACGGCGCGGAGGCGGCGTCCGGCACTTTCAGTGTAAAGAGGGTGGATGGGCGGCCCGGCAGAGTGAACAATGGCGAGTCCGGCTCCCTTGTAATGTTGTTCAGAAGGTCGGCCGCTTCATAAAAAAATTCAATCTCTGTGCCGGCGGGCAGGCCGGGCTCCAACGCGCCGGCGAAATCACCATCGCCGGCCTCCCCGTCGTCATGTCGCCCGTCGTCGAACAGACTGATCCATCGCTGGGACAGAGGCTCGCCAAGGATCCGCCAGGAAACCTGCGCGCGGGCGACACCGAGATCGGCCCGCGCCGAAGAGCGAAAAACGACAGGCTGGTTTGGCTGCACCGTGGCGGTGTCGAAAGTCTTGTCCCAGATTTCCGGCCCCGGATTGCCATTGTAAAGATTCGCAGTTCCAGGGTCGGGATAGATGTTCTTCACAAACGAGGGAAAGGCATCCGAGGGCCGGGCAAAGGAAACGTCCGCTTGCTGTTGGCCAAGAGTCACGGTGTCCACCGTTTGGCCCTGAGCATTCTTGAGAGTGATGATGCTGCCATCACCTGTGAGCTTGAACCCTGTGTGGTAAATGGAACGAACATTGGCGAAGACGATCACGAGGCGGCCGCCCGGCACCAGAGTGGTGGCTGGCGGCAGGGTGAATTTCTGCATGAAGTTGCCGCTGTCAGTCTCGGTGAGGGTCCAGCCGGAGAGATTGGCATTGCCCGGCGCTCCATTGTACAATTCCAAAAAGTCGCTGTAGCGTGAGCCGTCCTGGGGCAGAGCGTAGGAGTCGTTCACGGCGAGAATTTCATTGATGACCACCGTCTGCACTTTCGGGAGCCCGGGTTCTGAAACATCGCCCTGTCCGGAAATGCCGCTGCTGTAGGCCGCCCAGATGTATTCGGCACCCCCAACGAGGTCGGGCTTGCCGTCACCATCAAGATCCCCCGCCGCAAGGAAATTACTGCCGATGATATCGTAGTAGCGCGCCTGGAAAGCCGCACCGTCCCGGTACTGGATCGAAATGAGATCCGCAAACGGACACAGAAAAGCGTTATCCGGATCGCCGTCCGCATCGTAGTCCGCTTCCAGGGTAGAGGTGGCGACCGGCGCGTTGGAGGGATTCACGCCAGGTGCCGGCACAAAGCTGGTGCCGGTGCTGCCGCGGAAGCTCTGAAAGCCGGCATTGGTGCCGATGCCAATATCCGGATCGCCGTCATTCGTGAAATCCCCGGTCGTTAGCGTGCCCGTGCCGTAAAGCGTGCCGCCATGGGAAAAATCGTATGCTTCGATGGCGGGCAGCGGCGAGCCCGTGAGGAGGTTGCCGTCATTCCGCAGCAGAGAGAAGGTGGACTGGCCGCCGGCAATGATGTCCAAATCGCCGTCCTGATCCGCATCCGTGAACGCAAGGGCGACTCCGCCCGCCGCAAGATGGTGACGCGCCGCTTCCGTGAATTGTCCGCTGCCGGCATTGCGCAGGATCGCGAGGGAGGTCCCGTTCGACATCGCGATCTCCGGCAGACCATCGCCTGTCAGGTCTCTGGCATTGAGGGCGGACACTCCCGGGAACGGCAGGGACACCACGGCATACGGACTGAGACTGCCCGTGGTGCTGCCCGCCAGAATTGTCAGGCCCGGATTGGCTGAGAGGATGCCAACATCACTGTGCCCGTCACCGTTGAAGTCGGAGACGGTGAGAAGGCCCGGCCGGACCGGATATGAAGCAGGAGAACCGAACCTGCGTCCTTGCAGTGACAGCCGCACCACGAGCATCTCCTTCACGGTATCGAGCATGAGCAGGTCTTCCATGCCATCGCGATTAAGGTCCGCTATTTTTAAGGTGCTGATCCCTTTGCTGCCCGGATAAATCCCACTGCGCGCCAGCACTGGCATGCCCGGGAAATCCCGGATCACGGTAAGGCTGTTGGCCACCCGGCACAGGACCACCGCATCCGGCTTGCCGTTTTGATTGAAATCCTCGAGCACCAGATCCCGGGGGCTGGAGCCGACAGGGCGGGTTTCCGTTGAGACGAAGCGCAGGGCTTCCCCTTGCGTGAAGAGACTCACGATATTGAAGGCACGGTGGATCACCGCGAGATCCTTGCGACCGTCCCCATTGAAATCGGCCACCTTAACGGAACGGGGAAGCCCAGCCACTTGCAGAACGCCCCATGGCCACGCGGCCCCTGAGCCCGGCGCCGGGGGATCGGCTTTAGTGAAATAAATCTCGTTGGAATAGGTTGCGGACGCCACCAGGGCGGGCAGTCCAGAGCGGGGACCGGTTCCTTGCCGGAGATCCACGGCCTCCAGTTGGTGCGCCGGTTTCGGCAATGAAGTGGTGGCATAAACTTCCAGCGTTCCTGTGGCACTGGCTCGCAGGAACTTGACCGCGGTTGTGTTCGCATGAGTAAATGCCGCGTGGTCAGCGCTGGCTCCCAGGGGCCGGTACACCGCAAAGCTGAACACCGGCTTCGGAAACGAACTGTCCCAGGAGTAAGCGCCGGTAATAAAAGTGTTCCCTGGAAAAATCAGGTCAGCGCCGACGCTGAATCCGCCGACCCCGTCACCCCTCAACTGCATCACGCGATAGTTCAGGACCGTATTGCGGCCCGTGGAATAGTCCCCGCCTCCCACGATCAGATCCGTGATGCCATCCCCGTTGAAGTCGCCGGCGGCGCAATCCCGCGCACCTGTCCAGAGCGTGAACGGCTGCGGAGCGGCGAACGTGCGCCCCCCCATGTTCCGGTAACGGTAGAGCATTCCGTTGTAAGGGGAAATCGCCATCACATCCATGCGGCCATCCCGGTTGAGATCGGCCGCAGCAACCCCGCGATAGCCGTCCGAGCCATCGTAGTCCGCCACCGGCTGATGCAACAAGTCCCGCCGGCTCACAAAACCTTGCGTCGCTTGATCCCAAAACAAAATCGAGATGACACCCTCCATCTTCGCCACCGCGATGTCCTTGAACCCGTCACCGTCAAAATCGGCAGCAACCGCCTCCTTGGGACCAATAGGATAGCAGCCGAGGTAAAACCCCGGTGCGTTCAGGCTGACGGAGGTGCCGCCCGGTGCAAGGCTGGCAAGGTTTGTCAGCAGCGCCGTCGGACCCTCCTGGGAGTTTACCGGGGAGAAAAGCGCCACGAGGATTGAACAAATGAGATAGGATGGTTTCATGTTTGGGCGTTGTAGTCTGAGCATCGCATCGACAGCGGAAGCGCGCCTGGGAAAAGGCACGCAACGCCAGGAATTCTTCCATGCGCGGGCCGGGACCGGGGGAATGAGAGCATTTCGGCGCTGGAACTTGAGTTGAATGGATGCCCGGGTTAACCGGCTGCCAGGTGTACATTTTCTACAGTTGCAGGCGGTAGCAATGACAACCGCTCCCATACATGCGCTGTTTCGTCTCCCAACCGGTCACTTGGGTGATATATTTTGAGAATTCTGAGCCTCCCGATCGCCAACGCTGAATCTCCCGAGGCGCAAGTCGGAACTCGGCTGTGCGGTGTTATGGACTGAACTGGCAAGGACATGCGTGCCCGGCGCTAATGTTCCGGTGGTCGCGTGCCGGTGGATGACCCCGTGGTTTTTCAGATCCATCGGCAGCACAGCGGACAAAAGCCATGCGTCAGGTCCAGGCGCCACATTGTCGCGGATCACCTCTTTGCCGTCGAGGTAAACAATGATCCCGTCATCCCGCTGGCAGCGAAGCTCGAGGTTCTCGTACTTCTTGTGTGTTTTAAACGTGTGGCGGAATTAAGTCGTCTTCCGGTGATTCACGTCCTCCGGTTTACCGAAATTCACGCCGGTGAATGTAAGTCCGTATCCGAAGCCGCCCGCCGGTCCGTCGCTGTCGCTCGTATCCATGCCCGGCTTGAGAATCTTGCGGGCCACACGACGTTTCATGGGTTCCCTCTGATCGGCCAGAGAGACGACCCCGAAGCCGCCCTCGCCGATGACCTGGAGGAACTTGAAACGGCCGATGACATCCCCAGGCTTCTCGGAGGGAATGAACGCACGGACGGGGGGCGTGGCGAGCGTTTCCGCTCCGTCGAAAAAGGCCTCCGCCGCGGAATCGTCTGCGAGCATGGCGCCGAGCAGACGGCGCAGTTCCGCATCCTGGCCGCAGGCCTGATCAAGAAAGGCTTCGCGCTCCGGTCCGGCGGGCAGCTGGAGGGCCTCCAAGAATAGAGTGTCGGTGGAGGGGTTCATCGGGACGGCGCGGGTGCAGATTTGCGGGCAAATTAATCAGAAAGCAGGAACAAGCGATTCAGTGGGTGGTGTAGTAAGGCCGGCGGCAAGTTTTTCCCGTTCCCTGTCTGCGGGCGGGGCAGCCGTGCGCCCTCCGTGTGCGAGGCCCACTGGTCGCGCCCAGAGGCGCACGGCTGCGTTTGGGAGCGGCCCGGCTCAGGGTGTTTTGGCGGCCTCGAAGATGGTGGTGGTGCCGCTGATTTCATTGGCCACCACCAGCATCGGGCTGCCGTTGGGGCTGTCCTCCGCTTTGATGAAGGCCATGCCTTCCGCGCCGAGATCGCCGGCGGCGTCGAGCGCCGGGGCCACGGTGAAGTCGCGGTTGTTTACATACTGCACGAACTCCGGCGCGGCGGGCGTGGATATGTCATAGACGAAGAAGCCGCCGATGCGCTCCAGCGAGATGAACGCGTAGTTCCGGCCAAACGCTTTACCGAGCGCAACACCTTCCGGCTCCGGACCTTTATCGTCGCTCCGGTCATCGAGGAGGTTGTTGGAGTTGCTGCAGTTGAAATTGAGCGGATGGAGCGCGGCGAGCATCGTTTCGAACTGCGAGCCGCTGTCCCAGATCATGGCCCCGCTGGCATCAAGAATGGAGAACGAGCGCCCGCCGAAGCCCTGAATGCGATCAATGTCGCCGTCACCGTCGGTGTCGCCGGTCGCTTTGCTCACGCTGAGTCGCCCGAGATTGGCATTCTTCTTCAAGTCCGCCGCGTTGGGAAAAAGGATCGGATCCAGCGTGAAGGTGGCGAGGCGTCCGGCTTCGTTGCCTGGGCCGGTGGCATCGCGGGCGCTGCCCTCATTGGCGATCACGAGGTAGTCTTTGCTTTTGATGCGCACGGCTTCAATGGAGTCCGGTTGGTAAAGACCCTGCACCGGCCACGTTCCGATTTTGATGCTGCCCGTGCCGGTGGCACTGTCGCGGTCGCTGGGGTCGAAGGCATTGACCGCCAGACTGTGGTCCTTGGTGCCGAGCGCCCGGATGCTTTGCACCGTGCCGGCTTTGATGTCGAGAATGGCCA
Organism: Verrucomicrobiota bacterium; assembly: GCA_031429155.1. Classification (GTDB taxonomy): domain Bacteria; phylum Verrucomicrobiota; class Verrucomicrobiia; order Verrucomicrobiales; family V1-33; genus V1-33. Next base: position 15,267 of record JANOZA010000660.1, read on the forward strand.
CGGCATTGTTTTCCTGGAGCGTGACCCACGCGGTCTTCGAGTCTTGGGAAACGGCGATCCATTCCGGCTCCAAATCCTGTGCCACCGTCGCGCCGGGTCCGAAGATGCGCACCCCGCTGGCACGCAGGTCCGCGATCTGACTGTTGAATCCCGCGAACCCGATCGTCGTCGTCTGCCAGCCGTGCTCAACATCAATGCGACTGATGGAGCCTTCCGGATCAATGGTGTAATCTGTCTTCGCCTCACCTTCATTGGCTGTGAGCAGGTACTTTCCGCTCGGAGTGAAGATAATCATATCCGGAAGAGCTCCGACCTGCACCGTCGCAAGGTGTTGGAGCGCCGCGTCGAAAAAGACCACGCTGCCAGGATCGGTGACGACTGCACCCGTCACCGCAACGGCGAGCAGATCATCATGCACCGCCACGCTCGTGGTCAACGGCCCGTAGGGTGTCATATCGAGTGCGCCCTGCACGACAGGATCCGCCGGATCCGCGATGCCGATGACATCAATCCGGTTGCTGGCCTGATTGACCACCAGCAGCCGCTGTCGCGCGGCATCGTGCGTAAGAATGATGGAGGCTCCCGCCGGGGAGAGCACCGGCGGCACCGCCCCGTTGTTGCGCGGCGTGGTGCGCACGCTGCTCAGCGGCTCAAGGGTGATCGTGTGGGGTTTGGCGAATGCAGGCAGGGCGGCGGCGCTGCAAAGCGCGGCGTACCATGCAGTGGAAAGGCGGAGAGAGGATGTTTTCATGGGTGGTGCTGGGATGTTAGTGTCGTTGTGTTATTCCGCGACGCAGACAGCGCCGCTGCCATCCATGCGACAAACCGGGTGTGGTTCCGGACACCGGGCTGTAAAAAGTTTTCGTCCCTCACCCCGCCCGGGCGGCAGGACGTTCAAAGATTGCCTTGAGCGAATCTCCGGCAGCGATCAGGACCAGATTCCATGTGACCGGCAGATTTGTTCCGTGAGGGCTCGCTTGAAACGCATTGGGAAGCGCGGCCCTCACGGTGCAGCGACGGTGAAGAGATCGGACTTGAAGTTATCGAACACGGACTCGCTGTCGTTATAGTTGCAGTCGGAGTTGAGGTGGCCGGCGAAGTAATACTCGCCAGGCTCCCACTTTGTGGCGCTGTATTCGCGCACCAGAGTGGCGGTGGCTCCCGGCGGGATGGGGTCCACTTTGGCCTCCCAGCGGCTCTTGAACTGGCCATAGGTTCCCACGTTCTTTTGCAGGGTGATGACCATGCGTCCCTCGTTGAATTCGCCGGTGCCGCTGTTTTTGAAGTTGAGAGTTAGGGTGGCCTGGCCGTTGAGGAGCGTTGCTTTGGCGGAGGCGATTTTGGGAGAGGCCAGTCCGCCGGTGATGAAAGTGGCGCAGTATTCCGGCGCGGGCTGCCGGTCGGCGAGGGTGCCGCGGTGCAGACACCAAACGCCGTCGGGCAGCGCCCGCGCAGGCAGGAAGATGTCGCCGTTGGTTCCCGGCACCGCAGTGACATTGCAAAACGCCCCTTCGCGGCGGGGGAGCCACAGGTTTAGAGGTCTTGACATCGCCGACCGTGGCCCGGTCAACACTGAGTCATTCTTCGTGAAATAGAGGCGGGTCAGGCGAAGGCTGCGGACGCTGGCCTCCGCTGGCGGGACGATGAGCTGAGGTGCGGCCCGTTCGAGGACGGGGCCGGGTTTTTCAAAACCGATGCGCTCCTCGTCGCCGGTCCCAACGATGACAGGAGGCTGGTGCAGCAACGTGCCCCCGCCGCCCTGCGGCGCGACCGGACGCCCGGCGGCGGGCTTTGGCGGGGAACGCGGCGGCGGCACAGCAGCCTCCGGCACCGGTGTCGGGTCCATGAGCGCCACC
>JANOZA010000661.1:0-8143 GCA_031429155.1 Verrucomicrobiota bacterium
GCAACCTGGAGACCGCCATGATATTCTGCCGCATCGTCTCCGGTCGCGTGCCCAGCCGCCGTTTATCCGGGCTTTGGTTAAACATGCCCTCGCTGTTGTAGCGGACGGCTCCTTTGATGCACCGCGCCAGCAGATACAAAAAGAGCTTCGGCTCCTGAGTCCGGTTAAACTTCTCCCGCACCGTGTAGAATTGTTCGAGCGCATCCTCAGCCTCGCCCTTCCAAAGTTCCGCATACGCGTCCGCCAACTCCTCCGGACGGTTGATCATGAGGTTCAGCAATTCCGCCAGCGGCTTGTTCAGGTCGTTAATCCAATAGCGTTCAGCCCGCATCCGAGCCGCACAAGCCAACGTCATCGCAGCAGACCCCGCAAACGGGTCCACCAGCCTGCGGTATTTGAGTGGCAGATAATTCAGAATCAGCGGCGCAAGAGCGCGCTTACTGCCTTGGTATTGGAAGGGTTGTGGGACGATCATACGCGTGTTTCTGAGATTAGTTTTGCCTCACGCAGGAGTAACCGTTCGAGGGCGGCGTCTTTGACGATGGATTCGATGAGGCTCATGCACTATGCGATGAGCCCTCGCTGGCGCGCTAAAGTATCGTTCAACACAACTACGCTTCCCGCGCCTAAATCCCAGGTCCGCGAAGTGACGCGCAACGCCTGCGCTAGTGCATCTTGTAACGGCGGAAGCCATTCTGCCCTATGGCCGTTGATGACGAGGACGAGACGGAAGACCGTCCGGTCCAACGGCAATCCGGTAAATGCCTGTGGCAGCACCTCTCCAGCATTTGCGTGCCGGCCAATACATGCCGCCACTCCCAGAGTGAGGGCATTCAGCAGCTTGTCGCGAATCTCGGCTATGAAGCCTGAGAAGGTTTCCGCAGCGGCCGGCCGCGGTGAGTCGGGATCGGGCGTGCTAGATTTTGCTTCGACGATCCAGACCTGAGAAGGCAGGTTCCCTTGCCCATCCTTGATTAGAAGGAACTCAGCGATTTGCACGCCCGGCTGCGCAGAGTTGTGCAGCAGACTGTTCTCAATCTGGAAGCAGTGGGTGTCGGCGAAGGGGCCGAATGTCATCCCGGACTCGTCGATAGTGATCATTCGCTTCCGAGGGAGAGATTTACTTCCTGCTCATACAGCCGGATGGACTCCGCGATGATCGCGTTGTCCGGCATCCCATCTTTCAAATCAGAGGATTTCCAGTCAGCCCCATCACCCGCGATAACGGGAATCGACATCCCCTTCTCCTGTGCAATGAGGAAGAGCTTTTTGACGACGAAGTAAGAATGACTCGCCAGAACAAATTGGATACCGCAGTCAGCGAGCGCAGCAACGATGTCGAGCAGTTTTGAAATAGCCGTCGGATGCAGGGCCGATTCAACCTCATCGATGAACACAATCGACTGTGGGTCGAGGTAGCGATTGCTGAGCAGGGTGTCCAGAATCGCGATTTTCTTCACGCCTTCGGCCGTTACTCCAAGCGGGAAGCGATGCTTCCCTTTTTTGAAAAGCCATTTCCCGGTCCCGTCGACATCCTCCACTTTTCCGCCGAGGATGTTTTCGAGATTCGCGCGAGACTTGGCAAACGCCTCGTAGTTCCGGCCACCCTTTCCTGCTTGCCTCAATGCCCGAGCGAGATCGAGGTAAGTGTCATCGAACCCGAAAACCTTATCTACTTCGCGCGACTTCAAGATGATGTCGTGCAACGAAAGCACTTCTTTGGCTGGCAGGAAAATTGAGTTACTGGTGCGCGGAGGCGGCACATTGTTTTCTATCGATAGAATCTGCTTGGTCGTATCCTTTCCAAACGTGTAGCAAAACTCGGCGCTATTAAACGTCATCCTAAAATCCAAATGTCCCTCGGCCCCTTTGGTAACCAAGTCGCCGATCTTGTCGGCTTGAAAAGTCCACTGGAGTTTCTCAACCAAGATTTCAGCAGCCGTGCGTTGCACGTCTCCTCGTTTATATTCCTCCAAAGTCCTCATGGCGCTGTAGAGCGCCTTGAGCAGAAAAGTTTTACCACTGCCATTGCCTCCGATTACCAAATTAATCTTCGCAAGTTTCTTCCAATCGACCACGGCGAGCGGGCCAAAGTTTTTCAGTTTGATGCCAGTGATCATAAATTGTGGGTTCCTTTTAGAGTTTGATTCAGCGTGTTTCAAGGCTTCCGCAGCCGCAGCCACACTCAACTCCCCACTCAGCAGCTTCGGCAACAGCGTGTCGCGCAGGGTGGTGAGGGTGCGGGATTGGTGGAGGGGTTGCGGTCATTTGGTGGGCATCACATCAGGATACGGCCCGAGGAAGCGCGCGCCGTTGAAGTGGATCATGTGGTCGGGGTCTTCGGCGATCCAGACTCCGGAGTCCCAGGCGATGCGCGAGGCGCAGGTCTGCATGGTGCGGCGGGTTTCGTAGGCGGTGACGAAGACGAGATGCGCTTTGGAACCGGCGAACAAGTCTTGGAGTTCCTTGCGGCGGTTTTCATCCACCGGGCTGGCTTTGATCACGGCTTCGATGAGGAAGAGCCGGTTCTTGGCTTGGTCGTGGATGATGACATCGGGAAGCTTGGCGGCGGAATCCAAGGTGACGCCGAGGGCGGCCAAGGCTTTTGAATGGAGATGGACAACCTTTCGCTTGGGGGCGCGGATGCCGAGGATGGCCGCACCGGGCGACCATCGGGCGCAGAACACCTCGACGATGGCTTTGACCAGGAGGCACCAACGATCTCCTGGAGTGCTGCGAGTAGCGCGCGGGAGCGGTCCGAACATGGAAGCCATGAAGTCAGCCACAGGCGTCGCGGTGAGGAACTGTCCGAGTTCCTCCTGGCGACTTCTGGGGTTTTCTATGGCTGCGAGTTTCATGTGGTCATGCTACCAAGCTGAGTTCGGCTTCGCCAGCGAACAGGCGAGCGTTGTTTTCAAGCTCGTCGGCGTCAGACGGCAGGGCATCGGTGCGGTGAGCTGGGAGGATGGCGGGAGCGGGCCGGGGCATGGGGGGCGGATGCTAGCCGGGTGCAGGGGTTTGGCGAGAAAACAAATGAGGCACCCTTGTCAGTGGGTGCCTCACGGGGTTGGCGACTGCTGCTGCCGGCTGGCGGCGGTGCCGTTTTCTTACGGGACCATGCCGCAGGCGGGGTCGCTCCAGGGGCCGTGGTCGTTGCCGCGGATGCCGCGGCCGCGGATCCAGATTTTTTTGAGCGAGGGGAGGGGTTTTATTTCCACGGAACGGACGCCGCTGGACGCGCCGTGGGTCCAGGGGCCGGCGGGGTTTTCGGCCCATTGCCATTCGTAGCCGGTGGCGTAGGCGAGTTTTTTGGCGGTGACTTCGAGTTCGCCGTCTTCGTCGCCGGTGGTGGCTACGAGGTTGAGGAGCTGGCCGAGGGGCTGGGGGGCGCCGCCGGGGTCGTCGGCCACGTCGTAGCCGCTGAGGTTGCCGGTGGCTTTGTCGTCTTTGGCGATTTTCACCACGTAGTTACCGTTGAGGTCGTAGTCGTCGCGGCAGAGGGCGAGGGCCTCGTCGGCGAGGATGGTTTCGGCGTCGAGTTCGTCTTTGAGTTCTTTGATGAGGTCGAGCTTGGCCTTGGCGAGGGCGAGGCGGGACTCGACGGCGGGGATGGGGACGTCGGGGGTGGGGAATTCCGTGGCGTGGTTCTTGAGGCCGTTTTTGGCGGCTTCCATTTTGGTGTATTGCTCGTCGCGGGAGAGGCGGAACAGGCTGGTTTTGAGTGTGATCATGGCGTGTTTTCGGGTTGGTGGGGGCGCAGTGCCGGAGTCCCAGAAGGAGGAGTCCCAGAAGCCTTCGTCCCAGTTTGTCATGGTGTGCGTGGTGTTTATTTAGATGGCGGTAAGATTAAACCGGATTGCCCGGGAAATGTCCACAACATTTTTGTGTATTTCCGGCCCGGCGAGAGGCCCCGTCTGGGGCTCATCGTGTAAGTTCATGAACATGAGTATGTTGTGCTGCAATTGTCTCATTTCTATAAGGAAATACCCCCCCGGGACCATGCCCGGTCCCCCCAGGACTTTGCAAAGTCCCCCCAGGGATTTAGCTCGGTCCCCCCAGGGATTTAGGTCGGTCCCTCCAGGGATTCGGGTCAGTCCTTCCAGGGATTTAGGTCGGTCCCTCCAGGGATTTGGGTCAGTCCTTCCAGGGATTTGGGTCGGTCCCCCCAGGGATTTGGGTCGATCCCCCCAGGGATTTGGGTCGGTCCTTCCAGGGATGGCCACCTTTCATGCGGGACTTGCCAAAAGAGGCCCCGGGAGTTCTACTCTGCGCCGGCACCCTGCCAGCAACTCCATCCCTAACCTTCCACAACTCATGGCCTTCGATCCCACCAAACCGCTCGATCATTCCCCTGACTCCGCCGCAGAAATGCGCAGTCAGCTCACCGGACTCAAGTCGCTCATAGATGCCGTGACCGTCGTGACCGGCGCGACGGTGGACTCTGTCACCATCGGCAGCGGCACGAGTGTAAACGTGTCACTCGTTAACGGTGTCCTGCACTTCGACTTCATCCTCCAGCCCGGCCCGCCAGGAGAAGTGACGCAGGCGCAGCTATCCAATGACCTCTCGAACACCGCAAACCAGGCGATGCTCAACACCCTGCCGCAGACATCGGCGAACTCGAACGGGGTGCCGCTCTTGAACCTGACGGTGAGTGACCCGCCAACCCAGTCGGAAGTGCAGGCGTTGGTGAGCGCTTACAATGATCTGGTGAATGCGCTGCGGCGGTAGATGGGGAGGAATGAAACCGGCGGCAGGATGCGCGCCGCTCCATGGGGCACTGAGGAGCAGTAGTCGCGCCGCGTGGTCAGTGGCCGCCGGGGATGAATACCTCTGAACGGGCGACACTACCGCAGGAGGTCTGTCTCCGGCCGCCCCTCTGCTGGCACGGCGCACCTGAGAGTTCCGCCGCGGCTCTAAGGACCGGCTCCTACAGGCCCGAGGCGGAGGCGGTAGAATTTCGAGGGCAACATGGGGTCCAGGGCCTCCGAGTAGGTGGTGCGTCCGCCGGCAGCGGCGAAGCCGTATAGCGCACTCCAGTTGAGGAAATCGGTGGTGGTTTCCAGTGAATGGCAGAGGCCGGCGGCGGAATTCCACGACACGGCGATGGTGCCCCCGTTGAGGCCCACGGTCAGTGGCGGCGGGGTCCCCGGGTTGGCGCTGTAGTTATCGAAGGTGGCGGAACAACGGGTGTTGCCGTCGGAGAAGATAAGGAGCCCGCAGGTGCCCGCAGTGTAGGTGGAGTCCGTGCCGGACGCGGTGACGAGAGGAGTGGCGAGATCAGAGATGTGATAAATGCGGCCTTCGAGATAACTGCCGATCCCGAAGAAAACCATGCGGTAACTTTGACCGGGCGTGAGCGTGACGGACGGTGAACCGCCGACTGCGGCGGGGCTCTCGCCGGTCACGCGGCTGATCTGCACGTCGCCGTCCTGGCCTTGATAGGTGAAGGCATAACCGCTGGTGGCGCCGAGGCCGGGATTCGGCTGGAGGCGGGCAAGGACGCCCATGCTGGCGTCTTCTTCGGGATCCCAGCTCACGATGTCCACGCTCATGCAGAAGGTGCTGTAGTTCGTCCCCTGACGCAGTGACCCGGCGCGGGAGGGACCGAACGAGCCTGCATTGGGCGAGGGCTCACAGGAGAGCGCGTAGGCACCGCCGGTTACGGAAATGCTGGAACTGCCCCCGATCCCCGGGGTCTCCAGCGGCTCATACTTCGTCCAGCCGGCGTCGTTGCCGTCGTTGAAGTCGTCCGTCTGAGCATTGGAGGAAACGGAACTCAGGGCAATGAAAAGTGCCGGGAGACAGTGGCGGAGTGGAGTGATGAAGTTCATGGCTAATGGTACAGCGAAGGCACTGCGCGGCTACAATGCCAGACGCGCGTGGCGGTTGTCAATTCTTTGTCTTCACTTTGTCACCCCGGTCGGTGGCTGGTGCCGGGACGATGCCGCGGATGATGTCGGCGGTTTGCTGGAGAATGACGGGGAGCATCACCACGGCGGTGTAGTGGCCGACGGGGAGTTCGATGTGGTGGGCGTTGAGCTTCGCCGCTTTGGCGAAGGCGACGGAGCAGGCTGGCGGCACGACTTCGTCCTTCGTCCCGCTGAAGAGCCAGGTGTTCCCGGCGTCCACGCGGTGCGCCAGGCGCATGGGCTCGATGAGTCGCGCTTTCTCCCGGATGATGGGTTCGGTGACGCCAGCCTGTGCCAGCAACTCGCGGATTTTGGCAGCGTCCTTGCCGCCCTGCATGATGACATCGGATAGATTGCCGCCGGCGAGGAGGATGAAAATTTTATCGAAGCCATTGTCTAGGCCGGACACGGTAGCTGTGACAAACCCGCCGAGGCTGATGCCGAGCAGGGAGGTATTCGCATGGTCCACAAACGGGAGCGCTGCCACGGCATCGCTGGCGCGGCGGACGTCGGCCACGGCTTGCTGCAAAGCGGGGAGCATCCCCTCGATGCCCGGCCGCACATCCTGCGTGCGCGCGCCGTAGCCGGGCAGATACATGAGGAAGGTGTGGATGCCGTAGGCGCGCAGGCCATTGGCAAAGATACGGCCCGCCGCCATGCCGCGGCCCGATTCATGCACGACAATGACCGCCGGTCCTTTGACGGGTTGCCCGTCCTTGTCTTTCGCCATCCGCCATTCCATCCCGCAGAGATCGTTTTTCACATCGCCGATGGGCCTCGGGGACGGGAAGCGCATGAGCCAGTCGCCCTGACCATCCACCGCCGGCTCGCTGGTGACATTGAAGGGTTCGCACTTCCAACTCAGGCCCTTGAGGCACTCAGTCGCGTCTGCACTCGGCTCGACGCCGCAATTGAGTGTGTCCACTGCCGGAAAAACAGCCCCCGCTTTGACGACAGGCGTCGCCTCGGCGCGCAGGTGGAGAGCAGCGATGGAGAGAAGGGCGGCACAAAGAAGAGTGTGGAGGTGCATGATAAAGGATGCGGCTTCGCGGCGGACCATGGCACACTTCCGGCAACTCCGGCAGACAATAATTCCGCACCCGCGTGAATTCCTGGAGGCGCGGCCTAAATGCCATTGGACAGCCAGTGACGGTTCGGGCACTGATCGGGCGGTCCCTTTCTCCATTCATGCATCTGACGTATCTTCACCCGCTGTGGTGGCTGCTTGGCCTGTTGGTCCTGGCGGCAGGGTATGGGTTCACGCTGGTGGACCGTCCGCGAAAACTGATGGCGTGGTCCATTGTCCTGCGCGGGCTGGCGGTGGTGTTCCTCGTGCTGGCGCTGTGCCGCCCGGGGTGGATGAGGGAGGCGGATGATGTGCATGTGGTGTTTCTCGTGGATGTGAGTCAAAGCATGGATCTGGCAGCGGCACGGGCGGCGGTGGAGGAGGTAAATGCCGCGGTGTCGAAGCTGGAGAGTGGGGACTCGCATACGGTGTTCGCGTTTGGGAATGGAGTGCGCATGAGGGAAACGGCGGATCTGGCGAAGGAGTTGGAGGGCTGGCAGAAGGGGATCGCGGATGATGCGTTTCGTTCAGAAACGAGGCTGGCGGATGCGATGCTGACGACGCGGCTGGCTTTTCCGGCGGGCAAGAGCCGGCGCCTTGTGCTGCTGACAGACGGTCAGGAGACGCACGGGAGTGTCGCGGGAGCGCTGGAGACGCTGCGGCGGGAAAAGGTGGACGTGGTTTGGAAACGGCTAAGCGGCCTGACCGATCCGGAAGCAAGCATCGTAGCGGTGGAGCCGAATGTGCCGGCGGCTTACGCGGGGGAAATCGTGAGGCTGCGGGTGCGCATGGCGGCAAACCAGGAGATGGGCGGCATGGTGAGGATTTTGAGTCAGGGCGTGAAGGTGCTGGAGAAGCCGGTGTCTCTGGGGCCGGAGAAGGACAACACCGTCGAGTTCGATGTACCGATGACGGTGACTGGCACGTCGCTGTGGCAGGCGGAGCTGATTCCAGACCGGGATCACTTTCCGCTGAACAATCAGGCAGCGGCGACGGTGGAGGTGACGGGCAAAAGCCGGGTGCTGATCATTCACCGGACGCCGAAGGAAATGCGCGGCATCTCGCGGGCGCTGCAGGAGCAGGAATTCGACGTGGACGTGCGCGGCGAGGCTGGTTTGCCGGATACGATGGATGCACTGCTGTCGTTCGATGCAGTGGTGCTGGC
>JANOZA010000662.1:0-5421 GCA_031429155.1 Verrucomicrobiota bacterium
GCCAGAATCATCTTGAGGGCGACCATGCGGTTCAGCCGTACCTGTCGCGCTCGATACACGATCCCCATCCCACCCCGCCCCAATTCCCGCAGCACCTCATGCCCTGGCACGGAAAACATCGCGCCCGTCCGCGCCGGCGCATCCTCCCAAAGCCCATCCATCAAGCACGCCGGACACACCGCCCCCAGCGCGGTGTCCGGTATCACTCCGCCGCATTCTGCGCAGACGGAATCTGTTGGTTCGTTGAGCATACTTTCAACTCAATGCGCTGATTGAACCGCCTTGCGATGGCTGATTTCAACAAGGGCCACCGCCACTGGGACTAGCATCTTTGCGGCCGCCTTTGTTGAGCAGCGCAGGGGCTCAGGGCTAATGCGATGTGCGTTTGATGTAGCCGGCTATGCAGATGTTTAATGGCGGCAATATGCCGCCACTCCCCCCCATCCCCGGCCACGAACGCCTCGCCCCGCTCGGACGCGGCGGCATGGGCGAAGTCTGGCGCGCCGTGGAGACCGCCACGGGCCGCACCGTCGCACTGAAGTTCATCGCCGCCGCTCCCGCCGGCAGCAGCGTGAGCGGGGCCGCCCGGCTCGCCCGCTTTGAGCAGGAGATGGAATTCGCCGCGCGCCTGGAGCATCCCGGCATCCCGCAATTCCACACTCACGGCCTCGCGTCGGACGGCACGCCGTTCTTCACCATGGAACTCATCGAAGGCGAGCCGCTGGAAACCCGCGCCGCCGCGCACTGCCGCACCCCGCGCGATGTCCTCACGCTCTTCCTCCCCGTCTGCGAAGCCATCGCCCACGCCCACCAGCGCGGCGTCATTCACCGCGACCTCAAGCCCGCCAACATTCTCGTCACCGCCGCCGGCCAGCCGAAGGTGCTCGACTTCGGCCTCGCCAAAACCCTCGACCCCGACTCCCTCGCGCCCGCCCTCTCCCACCACGGCGACCTCCTCGGCACCCCGCTCTACATGTCCCCCGAGCAAGCAGCCGGCGACACGCGGAAAGTCGGCACCCCCAGCGATGTCTGGGCGCTCGGCATCATACTCCATCGCCTGCTCACCGGCACACATCCCTTCCCGTCCAACGGCACCACCGCCGAAATCCTCGCCCGCATTCTCCGCCCCGACGCCATCCGCCTCTCCCGCGAGTCAATCCCCGACCGCGACCTCGTCGCCCTCGCGGGCAAATGCCTCGCCTTTTCCCCCGCCGACCGCTACCCCAACGCCGACGCTCTCGCCGCCGACGTGCGCGCATGGCTCGCCGGAAAACCCATCACTGCCCGCGAACCCGGTGCGCTGGAACTCACTTGGCGCTTCCTCCTCCGGCACCGCTACGCCGCCGCTGCCGCCGCCATTGTGCTCACCAGCGCCATTGTCTTCATCACTTGGTATGCCGCAGAGAAAAAGCGCACCGCCGCCGCCCGCGAGGCCACGCTCTTCCGCGCCCGGGAACTGGTGGATCACGTCATGGGCGACATGCACGCCCGGCTGGAGGAAATCGGGCGGTCCGATCTCGCGGAGGACGCCATGCGCGAAGCCGCCGGCTTCGCATGGGACCTCCCCGGCGACACTGAGGCTGAGGGAAAGCCGGACACACGCCGCTTTCTCGCACTCTCCGCCACCATCCAGGCCCGCGCCCTGACGAAGAAGGGCGACTTTGCCCAGGCTCTGCCCCTGTGGCGCGAAGCCGCCGCCGCGCTCGATGCCCTGCTGGCCGCCCAGCCGCGCGAGACGTTCCGCCGCGATGCCGCCGCGGCGCACGAGGGCCTGGGCCGCGTGCTCTGGCTCACCGGGGCCAGTCATCAGGGCCTCGCGGAACTGCTCAAAGCCGCCGCCCTCCAGGAGCCGGACCTGAGAGAAGTGCCGGACGCTGCCGCGGCCGAGGTGCGCATTATGGCCGCACGCCTGTTGCTGCGCAAAAACCGCGCCGCCGAGGCCCTCCCCCTGCTCCAGCCCGCACTCGATGCCTTTGCCGCCGCTCCCGCTTCTGAAACGCAGGCCGCGCTCCACGCCCGGCTAACAGCATGGTGGGAACGCTGCCGCCTCCAACTCCAGCCGGACGATCCCGCCATCCCCGCTGCCCTCACCGCCGCCGCGGAACGCCTCCAGCCCTGGCACACCGGCGGCGGCCTGCCCGCGGCCCTCGCCCGCAGCGAACTCCACACCACCCGCGCCCTGTTGCTCCTCCGCACCGGCCTCCTGCTGGAAGCAATGGACACCCTGCAACAAGTCCGCCCCCTCTACACGCCCGAGCGCGGCCTCGTTTGGGACGATCCGCTCATCGCCGCCCGCGTGGACCTCGGCGAGACCATGCTTCTCCTCGCCCGCGAACAATTCGCCCGCAGCCAGTGGGAACCCGCCGGCATCACGGCGGACAACGTCTATCACGTCTTCCAGCCCCACACCGGCGACTCATCTCAGTACCATCCCGGCGGCGATGTCCTCATGCTCTACCAGGCGGACGCCAAGTCCCTCTCCGCCGACTGCGCCCGCCAACGCAATCTCGTCCGCGAAGAAGGCAACCATCGCTTCGCCGCCAATCGCCTGCTCCGCCGCTACCACTCCATGCATCCAGACGATCCCGACCGCGTCCTGCTCATCGCGGAAGGTCACCAGCGCCTGCACCTCCTCCAGCATCCGCTCACCGACCGCGGCCTCCCCTGGCGTGATCGCATCCCGGCTTTGCTGAAGGAATTGGAACGCCATCCGGGCCTCACTGCGGAGCTGCTTTCCCGGCGGGATGCGCTGCGGCTATGGCTCGAGGAGAAGTAACTGGGGAGTGGCGTGCTTATAGCCGCCATTTGAAATGAGACGCGAAGCGCACTTCAAAGAGGGGGACGTGCAGGGGACGCTCGTGTTTGAAGTGGCCTGCGGCGCTGGTTTATCAATGGCGGCCATAGGCGCGCCACTCCCCAGTCGCTTGGCGTCCCCGGAAATTTCCCGAAAAATCTTCGTCATCCCCCGGCGGGAAAAAGAGTATGGCCACCGGAGCGCCGTGTTCACTGCGCGGAGTGCTCCCTCATCCATTCACCACTCCACGCCATGCTCTCACCACTCCGACTCCTTCTGCCCGCTCTCACCCTCACCGCCGTCACCGCCCGCGCCGCCATCACCGTCCCGGGGGCCGATGGCTCGGACGGGGTGCTGAATATCACCGCCGATACCGTCATTGATCTCGGCCTCGCCACCGCCGGAGCATGGGATGCCAACAACACCGCCAACGCCGGCAAGGGGATCTACGATGCCACGAAATGGGCCGTCGTTTTCAAATACTCCAGCGTCACCATCGCCGCCGGGAGAACGCTCTCCTTCAAAAACAACGCCAGCCGCGCTCCGGTGGTTTGGCTGGTAAATGGGAATGTGACGATCAATGGGACGGTGAGTTTGAATGGGCAGAATCAGGTTTCCGCGCCCATGATTGCAGATCCCGGTCCAGGTGGATTTAGAGGGGGTAGTGGGTATTTCGGCCCAGGGGTAAGTGCGAGTGCAGGTTTTGGGATTGGAGGGGGAAGACTGGATGGCACTTATGGCTATGGAGGGAGCTACGGTTCTATTGGAGTGGGGGGCCCAGGCGCCTATGGAAATCCTTCTTTGGTGCCGTTGGTCGGTGGTTCTGGGGGAGGAGGAACCAACCGAGACGGGATTCCGTGGGGCGGAGGAGGTGGTGGTGGAGCCATTTTGATTGCCTGCGCAAACTCGTTCACGCTTGCGGGGCAAATTAGATCAATTGGGGGAATCGGCAGTCCATCATGGACATACTCTGGCGCTGGTAGTGGGGGCGCGGTCCGCATTGTTTCGGATATTTTGAGTGGAGCGGGATCACTCAGTGCAGTTGGCGGTAGTGCGGGTGGAACCAATGATAACGCCGGTGGAGCAGGCCGCATTCGCATAGAGCGCGTTAACAACAGCAACACGCTCGCGGTAAGTCCAGATCCCAGCGTCGTGGACCTTGCAGCGAACGCCACGGCCCTCCTCTGGCCACCGACCGGGGCGCCGGAAGTAAAGGTGCTTTCCATCGGCGGAGTGAACGCCCCGGCGGACCCGAAGGCGGGCTTTGGTACCATCGGTGCGGATGTGGCGCTGGCGAGCACGGCGACGACGACGGTGGTCATCGAGACGACGAACGTGGAAGCCGCCTCCACGCTGAAGGTGCGGGGCACCCCGCGGTCGAATGCGAACTACAGCGAAGTGACCCTGGCCCCCAATAGCGGGACCACCATCACCACCACGCCGCTGGTGATCCGCTGGACGGCCTCGCTGCCGGTGGCCACGGGATACAATGCCGTGCAGGTGCGTGTCATCCGGCCATGATCGCGATGAGCACAAGGATGCGCGAAGCGACTGGGAGTGGCGTGCCTATGGCCGCCATTTATTACGAGCGCCGCAGGCCACTTTTTGCGCGCGTTGTTCTGAAGTGCGCTTCGCGATTGTTTTCAAATGGCGGCCATAGGCGCGCCACTCCCAGTGGCTCTCTCCGCCATGATTCGCTTCCCTCATTTCCCCGCGCGCTGGTCGCGCTGTGGCTTCTCCTCTTCACCCAACTGCTGCGCGCGCAGGTGGTGGAGCTGGATGAAGTCATCTCCCGGGAATTCTCCGTTCACATCGGCGGCGTGCAGACGCCGGACATAAAAGAGATCGTCTCGCGGGAGACCTCGCTCTACATTGAGAATGGCCCGGCGGAGCCGTATTCCCAAGTCATCTCGCGGGAGTTTAGCGTGGTGGTGGATGCGCCCGGCGCGCCGCCGCAGGTGACGGGCTACTCGGTGATGCCTTCGCCCACCGGCGCGACGGTGACGCTGAACTGGGGCAACTATAACCAGTGGGCCGTGAAGGACGTGGCCTACTACCGCATCTACCGATCGGATCAGCCCTTCTCCAGCGTCACCGGCATGGAGCCCGCGCTCGTCGTGCCGGGAGAGACGCTGCAGGCCACGCTCACGGACCTGCCGCAGTGGCAGGATCACTTTTTCGCCATCGTGGCCGTGGACGGGCTGGAGAACGCGAACCCGTCCGTGATCTACTCCGCCGCCTACGTGCTCTCGCCGGAGACGATCTCCCGGGAAGTGTCCGTCTTCATCGGAGCCGAGCCGGTGCCGCCCTACAAAGAAGTCATCTCCCGCGAGATCAGCGTGGTGGTGAACAATCCCGGCCCGCCCGCCCCGGTGAGTGATTTCAATGTGGTCACCTCTCCCAACGGCAGCGCGGTGACGCTGGACTGGAGCGGCTACAATCAATGGGAGCAGAAGGACGTGGCCCTCTACCGCGTGTACTACGCCGACCAGGTATTCAGCAGCCTCACGGGCGTGCCGTTCATTGAGGTGACGGGCGAGACCTTTACCACCACCTTCACGAATCAGACGCCGTGGGTGGATCACTACTACGCCGTGGTGCCGGTGGACGCGGGCGGAGCCAGCAGT
>JANOZA010000663.1:0-6317 GCA_031429155.1 Verrucomicrobiota bacterium
GCTCGCCTTGCGTCTTCACGGCGGGCGGACAGCATCAGTCGTATGGACCCGACTGCTCCCGAAGCCCGCTTCTCCGACCGTGTGGAAAACTACGTGCGCTACCGGCCCGGCTACCCGCCGGAAATCCTCGACCTGCTGCGCAGCGACGCCGGCTTGAATTCCGCATCAGTGATCGCCGACATCGGATCGGGCACGGGTATTTCCACGCAACTGCTTCTCAAGACTGGCTGCACCGTCCACGGCGTCGAGCCGAACCGCGAAATGCGCCAGGCAGCGGAGCGACTGCTCGCCGGCTTGCCGGGATTTCGCAGCGTCGACGGCACGGCTCAGGCCACTACTCTGCCGGATAAAAGTGCGAAACTGATCGTCGCGGCGCAGGCGTTCCACTGGTTCAACACGCCGGAGACCCGCGCCGAGTTCACCCGCATCCTCAAGCCCGGTGGCCACATCGCGCTCATCTGGAATGAACGGCGCACCGATGCCACGCCGTTCCTCCGGGACTACGAACAGCTTCTCGTGCGCTTCGCGACGGACTACGTGACGGTCCGTCATGAAAATATAGACGCCGCCGCACTGGAACGGTTCTTCAATGGCCCGTATGCCGCGCACACATTTCCCAATGAGCAGCGCTTCGACTTTCCTGCGCTCCAGGGCCGGCTGCTGTCGTCATCCTACGCTCCGCCTCCCGGCCATCCGCAACATGAACCCATGATCGCCGGACTGCGCCGCCTTTTCGATCTCCATCAGTCCGCGAGCGAGGTGCGCTTCGAATACGACACCCGTGTGTATATCGGCCGCTGAGCAAAGCAGCGGCGGCTCTTAAAAATACCCTTCCTTCTTCCGGTCTTCCATCGCCGACTCGCTGCGCTGATCGTCGGCACGCGTGCCGCGCTCCGTCTGGCGGGCGGCGGCGACTTCGGCGATGACTTCATCGAGGTTCGAGGCCTCGCTCTCCACGGCGCCCGTGCAGGTCACGTCTCCGATGGTGCGGAAGCGGATCGTCTTTTCGATCACCGGCTCGTCGGCCTGGGGATTGGCGAATCCGGTCTCCGCATCCAACCAGGAGCCGTCGCGCTGGAACACGCGGCGCTGGTGGCTGAAGTAAATCTCCGGCAGCGGAATGTTTTGCTCCTTTATATACTGCCACACATCCATCTCCGTCCAGTTGCTGAGCGGGAAGACGCGGAAGTGCTCGCCTTCGTGCATCCGGCCATTGAAGAGATTCCACAGTTCCGGGCGCTGATTCTTCGGATCCCACTGACCGAAGTCATTGCGGTGACTGAAGAACCGCTCCTTGGCCCGCGCCTTTTCCTCATCGCGCCGTCCACCGCCGAGGCAGGCGTCGAATTTCCCGTCCGCGATGGCATCCAGCAGCGTGACGGTCTGGAGCTTGTTGCGGCTGGCGCGCGGACCCTTCTCCTCCACGGCCCGGCCCTGGGCGATGCTGTCCTCCACGAGCGCCACGACGAGCCGGGCGCCGAGCATTTCGACGAACTTGTCACGATAGATCAGGGTCTCCGGGAAATTGTGCCCTGTGTCCACGTGCAGCAGCGCGAACGGCATCCGCGCAGGATGGAAGGCTTTCCGCGAGAGCCACGCCATGACGATCGAGTCCTTGCCGCCGGAAAACAGCAGGGCGGGATTGCGAAACTGCGCGGCCGTTTCCCGGAGCACATAGATGGCTTCGGATTCGAGCTGCTGCAGGTGACTGATGTTGTAGCTGTGAAAGTTGGACATAAACCCGGGGGGCGACCTGTGGCACAGCCGCCGCAGGGCGCAAGCAGAGCCTCCCCGAGGCTCTTCCAGTCCGATCCACCCGCGAAATGGCACCCTGTTATGAACTTCTCCCGACTGCGGAGCACATTTGTATCGCCAATTCCGGCCAAATCGGGGAGAATAGCCGCCGAATTCCATCCTCCCATGAAACTCTCCCGTCTGCTCGTCGCCCTTCCGGGGCTTTTGCCTCTTCTCGCCGTCTCCTCCGCCCGCGCCTACGAGGCGGCGGCTGTGATCAATGAAATCCACTACAACGGGGCAGTGCCCACCGACCCTGAGTGGATCGAGTTGACGAACAAGCTGAGCATAGACGTGGACCTCGGCGGCTGGCGGCTCACCGGGGGGGCGGACTACACTTTTCCCCTGGGAACGACGCTGCGGGCGGGCGGGTTTCTCGTCGTTTCGGGGAATCCCTCTGCATTGCAGACAGCGGCGGGCATCACCGGCGTGCTCGGGCCGTGGGTGGGGAGCCTGAATAACTCAGGCGAGACAATCCGGCTGCGCGATTTGTCGGGCCGGCTCATGGAGGAGGTGAGCTACAATGACCGCGGGCGCTGGCCGTCGGGGGCCGATGGCTCCGGCGCGACGCTGGCGCGGAAGGGCGGGCACACGAGCGGGCGCACGGCGGATGGCTGGGAGCTTTCGCAGCGTGTCGGCGGCTCGCCGGGCGCGGACAACAGTGGCGTCATCCTCTCGCCGCCGGTGACGGTGTTCGGAGACAACAGCGCGTGGCTTTATCATGACACGAGCGCCGGGCTGGCCGCCGGCTGGCAGAGCACAAGCTATGCGGCGGGAGCAGGCGGATGGCTGTCGGGCAATGGCGTGCTCGCCTTTGAGGACGCGGCGCTGCCGGCAGCGGTGGGCACGGTGCTGGCTACCCCGGCTTCGCATCCCACGGGCACTTACTATTTCCAGAAGCAGTTCAACTTCGCAGGGAATCCGGCGCAGTATCAATTCTCCCTGCGCACCCTCCTGGACGATGGCGCGGTGATTTATGTGAACGGGGCGGAAGTCACGCGGCGAAATATGGCGCAGGGAGCCGTGACCGCGACGACGGCTAGCAGCAGCGAGGTGGGGAATGCAGCTTTCAGCGACGTTAGTATTCCCGCCAGCTCGCTGGTGAGCGGCACCAACACCCTGAGTGTGGAGGTCCACAACGCCGGCAGGCTCATCGTGCCCGCAGCCACCGGCGGTGGTCCGCTCACGCTGGTACAGACGGGCGGCGCAATCATGGCAACGAACTATGCCACCGCTGCGGGCGCGACGCCATTCGCCAAAGACGTAATCCCCGCCGCGCCGACGCACACGATCGCCTGGCTCAACAACGGCACCTACGGCAATCCCTCGTCGTGGATCGGCAACTCTCTGAACTCGTTCTGCGGCATCAGCTTTGGCACCACGCGAAACATCGGCAGCGTCGCATGGGGCCGCGACAACACCGGCACCTACAGCGACCGCTGCGCCGGCACCTACACGCTGGCTTACACCACTGTGGCAGGTCCGAACGCGAGTACGCCGGAGGCTTCGTGGACGACGATCGGCTCCGTCAATTACCCCACCAATTCCCCCGTTTGGAGTGTGCGGCATGTCTGGTCTTTTACGGCGGTGAACGCGACCGGCATCCGTCTCACGTGCCCGGGGAACAGTTTCGGCGACGGTGCCTGCATAGACGAACTGGAGGCCGGCCCCTACATCGCGCCGCCACCGCCGCCCGCGCCGGTCTTCAAACTCATGACCACCGGCGGGCTCATGGACAACCCCACAAACATGGCGCTGGGCGCGACGCCTTTCACCAAGGACGTCATCCCCGGCTATCCCTCCATCCACAACACGCCTTACATCAACGACGGCATCTACGGGAACAGCAATTCATGGATCGGAAACTCGGCGGACTCCTTCGCCGGCATCTCGTTTCCGTCGCTGCGGCAGATCGGGCGCATCGCATGGGGGCGCGACAACACAGGCACTTACTTCGACCGCGCGGAGGGTCTCTACACGGTGCAATATACGACGGTGCTGAATCCCAATGCCAGCACCCCGACGGGATCGTGGACGACCTTAGGAACTATCACCATGGACGCCAGCGTCGGCTCGCCGGCATCGCGGCATCTCCTGGAATTCGCGCCGGTAAATGCGGCGGGCATCCGCGTCATCGCGCCCGGCGGGGCGTGCATTGATGAACTGGAAGTCTATGCCGCCGTGCTGCCTGACGTCGTCTGGGGCGCGTCGCTCAGTTCCCGCGAGATCGTGCCGCCGGCCTCGGCGCTGCCGCTGGCGATCAATGAAATCAGCGGCGCGCTCGATGGCGTGTGGCGAGTGGAATTGAAGAACACGGGCAGCACGCCGCTCGACATCGGCGGTCTGATTCTCGCGGGCAGCGATGCGCCGCTCGCCGGTTACACGCTGCCTGCTCAGGTGCTCGCGCCCGGGGCGCTGCTGGTGCTGGATCAGACGCAACTCGGCTTCCGCCCCGGCGAGGACGACCGCCTGTTCCTCTACGCGCCGACGCGCACAGGTGTCGTGGACTCCGCCATCGTGCGGGCATATGGCCGTGCGCGCGCTGCTGATGGAAAGATGCTCACTCCCACCGCTGCGAGTTTCGGCGCGGTCAATACGTTCGCCCTCACGGATGCCATCATGATCAGCGAAGTCATGTATCACTTCCCCGGGAGCGACGAGGAATGGATCGAACTCTACAACAAGAGCGGCGCGCCCGTGGATGTGAGCGGCTGGCGGCTGGACGACGCGGTGACGTTTACCATTCCGGCAATGACACCCGCCATTCCCGCCGGCGGTTATCTCGTTATCGCCAACAACGCCCCCGCCCTGCTCGCCAAGTGGCCGGGCCGTCCCATCATCGGCAACTTCAGCGGCAGCCTGAACAATCGTGGCGAGCGCATCGCGCTGGAAGATGCCAGCGGCAATCCTGCCGCGGAAGTGACTTACGCTGATGGCGGCAAGTGGCCGGCGCTCGCGGACGGCGGTGGTTCCAGTATGGAACTGCGCGATGCTGCCGCGGACAACGCGCATCCTGCGTCGTGGGCCGCGAGCGATGAAAGTGCCAAGAGCACGATGCAGACGTTCACCTATCGTCTCACCTCCGGTCAGCCAAATGGCCCGAGCTTCTGGAATGAGTTTCGTTTCGGCATGTTGGACGCCGGCGTGTGCATGGTGGATGACCTAAGCGTGAAGCGCGATCCTGACGGCGCAGCGGCGCAGATCGTGCAGAACGGCACATTCAACAACTCCACCGCGTGGCGCTTACTCGGCAATCACGCCACCAGCAGCATCGTCACCGATGGTGCCAATGGCAGCGTGCTCCGGCTCGCGGCGACCGGCCCGGCGGAGACAAATCACAACCACGCCGAGTCCACCTTCACCACGGCGCTCGTGGACGGGCAGCTTTACGAAGTCTCCTTCCGCGCCCGCTGGATCAGCGGCAGCAGGAAGCTCGGCACGCGCGGCTATTACTCACGCATCGCGAAGGCGCACGATCTCCTCATTCCGCAAAACCTCGGCACGCCGGGCGCGGCGAACTCCCGCGCGGGCACTGCCGGTCCGTCGCTCAGCACCTTGCGTCATTCGCCCGTGATGCCCGCCGCGTCGCAGGCGGTGACGGTTAGTTGCACGGCTAATGACTCGCGTCCGATCACCAGTGTGACGTTGAACTACAGCACCGGGGGCGCGTTCACGCAGGTGGCGATGACTAACGCCAGCGGCACATGGAGCGCGAGCATTCCCGGGCAGCCCGCGGGCACGGTGGTGCAGTTCTATGTCTCGGCTTTGAATAACGCGGGCGGCACCTCCGCGCTGCCGGCGGCAGCAGCCAGCTCCCGCGCGCTCTACATCGTCAATGACGGCCAGGCATCGAACGTCCCTGCGCGCGAGATGCGCGTCATCATGTTCCCCGCTGACAGCACCGCCATGTTCTCGCCTCTCAATCTCCTGAGCAATGCCCTCACCGGCGGCACACTCGTCATTGGCGGGGCGGATGTCTTCTACGATGTCAGCGTGCGGCTTCAGGGCAGCGCGGCAGGGCGCGCCCGTGACGGCACGGACTATCAGGGGATCAATGTGGAACTGAACTCCGACGAGAAATTTCTGGGGCTCTACGGCAGTGTTGGCTTTGACCGCTCGGGCCGCGCGCCGGCGAATCGCCGTCCTGACGAAATCTACGCCAAGCATCTCTTCCACCGCGCCGGCCTGCCGGCGACGCGCGATGATCTCGCTTATCTGGTCGGCCCTACCACAACTTATACCGGTCACTGCATTCTCCAGCTCCACAGTTATGGCGGCGATTTCCCGGATGATCAGTTCGGCACGGAGGGGAGCATCTTTAATTTCGACGGCACCTACGAGCCGACCACCAACAGCGTCGCGGGCAATGTGCAGACGGAGAAGAATCCCGTGCCGTTCACGCACCACTCGACGGATGTCCTCAACCTCGGCGACAAGGAGCACTTCCGCGGCTTCTTCGACATCCGTGCGGGCAAGGACCGCGACGATTACGCGCCGCTCATCGCCATGTGTACGGCCATGGG
>JANOZA010000664.1:0-4342 GCA_031429155.1 Verrucomicrobiota bacterium
AATCGCCGGGGCAGACCTCGAAAATCACAACTCGACCCCCCAACGATTTTAGTGGATCAGCCGCCGTCTCTACGGGGGAGGCTCGCCCGTGTTTTCTGGCCTATGGGATGCCAGTGAAACGCAACCAACGCGCCGGCAAGCACTATGGCCACCTACTTCGACAGCGGGGCCCGATTCGACGAAAGCCACCGATATAGCGGCGGGACGCCAGAGGCCGTGCCGGTTCCCAACCGAAAACGAGCCATGAAAAAGGTAAAACTAGTCCTCGAGGGCAAAGACAATGAAGCCCTCTCCACCGCAGCGAAAGCCCACGGGGCTGCTGCTGACAACCCGGCCAACGGGTTCACCGGCCTCACGCCGTCGAAGACTGACTTCGATGACGGCGTCGAGGATCTTGATAGTGCCATCCTCGCCCGCAAAGCCGCGGAAGCAGTGCTGGCCACGAAAGTGGATGAAGAAGCCACCGCCCGCGCGGTGGTGGAAACGCTGATGCGCGGTCGCGCAGGCTTTGTGGATAATTCAGCCAAAGGCGATGCCACCATCATCCACAAAGCGGCCTTTGAAGCCACGGCGGAGAAATCTCCCGTGGGCGCGCTGCCGGCACCGGAGAATCTGCGTGCCGCTCTCAATGGCCACAGTGGTCAGATGCGGGTGCGCGGAAATCCTGTGAAAGGCGCCGGCAGCTATGTGACTGAATGCCGCGAGCACGGCACGACCCTCGGCCCCTGGCAGCAGGTGAAGGTGAGCACGTCGGCCAGCTTCACCGCGACGGGCCTGACGCCCGGGAAGGAGTATGCCTTCCGCATGAAGGCCGTAGGCTCTGCCGGTGACAGCCCGTGGAGCGATGAAGTGGTGAAGATGGCGGTGTGATCCCGCCGACAACGCACAGCGCGGGTCAGTAATGGCCCGCGCTGCTTTTTGTACGGGGGCAGGCCAGAGGCTCTGCGCAACGGCAGCCGGG
Source organism: Verrucomicrobiota bacterium (assembly GCA_031429155.1). Classification (GTDB taxonomy): domain Bacteria; phylum Verrucomicrobiota; class Verrucomicrobiia; order Verrucomicrobiales; family V1-33; genus V1-33. The sequence continues at coordinate 962 of JANOZA010000664.1, forward strand.
ACGGCTGCGTTACGTCTTCAGGCGTGAGCCCCGGCTGGGCAGGTGGTTCCCGCACAACGGCGCAGTCACCGTCTCAGATTTTCCAGGTATCCGGGTTCTCCAGGTCCTCCCGCGTCAGGGCCTCGATGCGGCGGCGGTCCGCCAGCGGGAGTTCCGCGAGGATTTCCTCCCGCTCACCTCCGCGCCACTTGTCCAGTTTCGCGCGGACTTCCGCACAGCCCGCGGCATCCGCCGCCTCTTTCTCCGCCCACCATTCCGGCGGGCGGGTGCCCCACCATTCACAAAGCAGCGCGCACCGGTAAATGGAGCGTCGCGACATTTCAGCGGTGACTTCTCCGAGACGCAGCGAGAGATCCTGCAATGCCTCTGCCGGAGACTCCCCTTCTGCCAGCCGCTGCACCACCGCCTCGGTCAGTTCTGCAATATCCGAGCCCGTTCGCTTAGATTCCTCGTCTCCGCGCTGCTGCAGGCTCTCTGAGATTCCCACCGCCTTCTCCAGCAAATCATGCAGTCTTGCGGCGGCAGCCACCAAATCCGCCTGTTGCTGGAGATGCAGCACCTCCTCTGTCTCCCGGACGAATTCCCCCATCCGGTCTATAAATTCCCGCACTACAAAACCCTCAGCCACGTCCCCGTCCAGCGCTGCGAGGCAAACCTCCATCTCCTCCACCATCGGCGCCACTTCGATCCCGCGTTCCGCCAGCGCCTCAGCGCGCTCCAGCAACAAGAAGCGTGCTTTTTCTACGCCCGCCCGCAGCGCTTTTTTGTTTTCGTCATTGTTCATCGCAGTGAAGAGAAGTTCGCCCTCACTCTGGCGCAAAACACGCCCGGGAAAAGGAGAATCCTCACGCCGGTGTGCTGCGTGCTCCAGGGAATCTGCGGGCGATCCTCCATGGACCTGGTGTTCCGATCAGCAGGCCGAAAGGCAGCCCGGGAAGTAGAGACGACGGCCCCCGATTTATCGTTTTCCCCTCGACCCGGTTTCAGTATTCTCCGGCTCATGAATGATGATACCGCCGAAGCATTTACCTCATGGGCACTCGACCGCGCCCGGACTGTGGAGGAGCGGTTTGGCGCGCAACTGCTGATCGAACACTTTGCGCGCCATGGCGGAGGATACGATTGGCAGCGGCTCCTCGCGACGACGGAGGCGAGGAAGCTGAATCCTGCGTGGGAGCCCGGTTATACAGAGGCGCAAATCCAGGCGACGGCGGGGAAACTCGCCGCCCTGACCGACTGGAGAACGGATGTAGGCAATGATCGCCCCCTGCGCGACCTCTCCGTCCTCCGTTTTCTGCCCGGTCTCTGCAATTTCAATCTGGGGCACAATGCAGAAGTGTCCGATCTCTCCCCGCTGCGCCACTGTCCCGCTCTGAAGTCCGTTTCCCTAGCTGCCAAGGACCTCGAGGACTTCCGTCCTCTGGCGGACTGTCCGGCCCTGGAGTCCATCCGGGTCTTTGCCACCTTCCCGTGGCCGCGTCTTGAGGGATGGGAACGGCTGGAGCGCCTGGAGGCCCTGCACTGGACCGGTCCCGGCACGGGATTCCTCTCCCTCACGGAACTTCCCGCGCTGGAGCGGCTTCATATCAGCACCGGAGACCTTCAACATGGCGGCGCCGCTTCCCTGCGTGATTTTACCCAGCTCCCCGCCATGCCCCGGCTGCGCGAACTGTGGGCATCCACCTTTTATTATCTCGACGGCATCGAGCGCTACCCGGGTCTCATCTCCCTGATGGTCCGTGGGCCCTTCCGCACCGCGGCACCCGTCACCGTCCTGCCGCGCCTCGCGCATCTCCACCTCAGCGGACACGAATTCCGCGAGGTGAAATCCCTCACCGCCGCGCCTGCTCTCCGCCAGTTGGTCGTGGAAAGCCAGCGCCCGCACGACTACGCACCGCTCATGGACGCCCCGCAGCTTTGCGAGGTGCTCTCCTTCGGATGCGATTTTCCGGAACTCGAACTCGCCTCTCTCCAAGCCATCCTGCCCGGTTGGGATTCCCTGTATCTTGCTCCGGAGCCCCGCCCGCTCCCGCCGCTACAGATCATCAAGCCCCTGGAAGGGAAAAACATGGTGGAGCCGCCGGATCGTTCATGGACTGCCGACGACGATCCCTTCGCCCTCGACTATTGTTTCCAGCGCAATGCCGGACTGTGGATGCAGCGGACGCTGCGCGCGGCGCTCGACGCGGAGGGCCTCACCCAGAAGGCCGGCGTCTGTCTTGGCTATGGCGATGCCAAACGCCTCCGCAATGCCTACACCTGGTTTAGCGACCCCATGCCCCACACGCGGGGTCTCACCGTCCGTCTCCTTGGCACGGAGGCCATCGGGCAATTCCGCCGTGTCGTCCAGGTCCTCCGCAATGTCCTCGCCTCCACCCGCCACCCGTGGGTGATCAACCTTCAAGGAAAACCCGACCCTGACGACGATGACTACGAGCGCGAGTGGATCCGCCACCCCGACGACGAGATTCGCGAAGAACAATACCGGCTCAAAGAGCAGCGCAAACACCGCGAATTCCTCGCCCGCGAGTTTCGCCTTCAGCTTCTCAGAGAGGAAGGCGGCACGCCCGAGCCCGCCGATTTCGCAGCCCCTGTGCCGCCGCCGCCGCCCGCGAAGAACCTCCCGCCGGCTCCACCACCTCCCCCTCCGGAGGAAGAAGAGGAACCTGAGCCCGCTCCTGCCATTCCCTTCGAGCCTCCCAACCTCGACTGGTCCGAGCGCCCGCCCGATGACGCCGCTGGCGGCATCAAAGAAGCCGACCCCGAAAACCCCGCCGACGACCACAACGAGCAATGGCTCAAACCCCCGCTCCATGTCTCTCCGAATGTCTTCTGGGAAGCTCTCTCCTTCTACCTTTTCCTCACCGAAGACACCCTCGGCACCAACCGCGATAACGCAGAAATTCTCGCCTGGCTCCTTGCCCGCGAGTGATCGTCTGCGGCCTCGCTCACTGCGAATCAATTCAGCCGCTCAGTGGCGCTAAATACTCCGGCAGAGCGGGGAGCGTTTGATTCGATCCACCTGGGCCTGCGTCAGCGTCGGAACGGCGGCACGCTGGAGATCCACGGAGTGCATCAGGTTGGTGGGGCTATTGATATGCACCGGCGAGAAGCCGGACGTAAGGAGGATATGGCAAACTTCATGCGCCGTGCAGAAATTCGAGCCCGCTTTGGCGACAATGCATGCCGGGCGATTGGGGGCGTGTCCGCCGCAGCCGTTCAGCGCCTGCTGAAACCGGTCCACAAAAAAAACGCCGATACCCCCGGCGGGAATGGCACCGCCCTGTTGTTGGACATCGAAGAATTCGCCGGCGGCGGTCCATTGGCACTGCCCGTCAATTTGTTTGAAGCGATCCGCCTCCTCCCGCGACAACCCGAGGC
>JANOZA010000665.1:0-7873 GCA_031429155.1 Verrucomicrobiota bacterium
AGCAGGTGGACTCCAAACGGATCGGGGTCATCGGGCACAGCTATGGCGGCAAATGGGCGCTGTTCGCCGCCGCACTGTGGGAAAAATTCGCAGCGGTGGCGGTCAGCGATCCAGGAATCGTCTGGGATGAAGCGCGCTCAAATGTGAACTATTGGGAGCCGTGGTATCTCGGCCAGGACACTGCACTTAAAGAGCAGCGCAAACCGGGTGTTCCGACGGAGAAGAATCCCCGCACGGGATCCTACGCCCGGCTGGTCGCCGATGGCCGCGATCTTACCGACCTTCATGCTCTCATCTGCCCCCGTCCGTTTCTCATCAGTGGTGGCGGTGAGGATCAGGCTGAACGCTGGACTGCGCTCAACCACTCACGTGCCGTAAACGACCTGCTTGGATTCAAGGATCGCGTAGCCATGACCAACCGTCCGACGCACACTCCCGATGAGGCTGCGAATGTGGTGGTGAGAGCGTTCTTCGAGTATTTTCTGAAAGCTCCCTGACCCGCCATCAGGCGAGCAGGCGGCTGCATTGTCACTGGCGCGGAATGAGGAATTGCGGACGGTCACGGCATGACCCTGCGTCTCGCTTATTTTCTCGCTGCTTGCCGCACTGCATCGGCGGGACCGGTGATCGTGGATGCCGTGCAGAAGGCGGAGTTCACCTTCACGGCGGAAAACGTTTGCGGTCTCAGCGGACTAACGTGGTGCCGCGATGACTTGTACTGTGCCGTGTCTGACCGGCTGCAGGCCATAGTTCCGCTGCGGATAACTCTGAATCCAGCGACTGGGGGTATCATCGCGGCAAAAGGGGAAGCTGTGGTGCCGGTGAATACTCCGCCGGAGGATTTCGAGGACATCGCGTGGGATGCCGCAAGTAATCAGGTATTCATCAGCACCGAGAAACCTGCGGCCATCGCCGGATTCGCCCTCAACGGCAAGTCGGGCCCGATGGTTAGCATACCTGGGGTTTTTCTCAAAGCCCGACGAAACCTCAGTCTCGAATCTCTCACAAAGAGTGCCGCTGTGGGCCGCGCCTGGACTGCAAATGAAGATGCGCTGCCGGCTGACGGGCTGGTGTCCTCGCCGGTGGTGGGCGCGCTGGTTCGACTGCAGGAGTTCGATGCCGGATGGAAACCGCTGAGACAGTTCGCCTGGCGAACGGAGCTATCCGGTGCCCGCTTCGGAGGCAGCGGCACCGGCGTCAGCGGATTGTGCCTGCTGGATGACGGTAGCCTGCTCGTCATGGAGCGGGTCATAGTCGGGTTCACAATGGAGGTGCGACTTTTCCTGGCGGACTACACAGGTGCGACGGACACGGCGAAGTTGCCTTCGCTGTCCGGTGTCGCCATCACGCCCGCGCGGAAGCACTTGCTCTATCACAAATCATCCGGCCTTACCAACTGGGAGGGCCTCGCGGCCGGCCCGCGGCTTGAGGATGGAAGCAGGTCGCTCATCCTCATTGCAGACAGCGGCAAAGGTAATGTGCATTCTCTGCTGGCCCTGAAAGTGTGGATGGAAAAGGAACGGAACGGGAAAAACTGAAGTGCATGTTGCGCTCGTCCTCGCGTATCCAAATGACGGGACTTTCCCGGCAGTGGACAGTTACACCTATGAACAGGAAATGCTCACCACTCCGGCGCAGGGCAGGAGGAGCATTTCCAGACGCTCTTCGTCCGGCTGGGTCGCGTAGTTGCTTTCGGACATTTGGCGGCGGGCAGCGCATCCGCCGTTCTCACTGGGACGCCATCCTCTATCGCCAAAAACCTCAACAACGCCGACCCCGGATCGCGCCGGCCTTTCTTGCTTTGATCTTCACGCGACCAAGCGGCATTTCCTCCGCCTTCGGGTGGTGCTTCTTTCACCATGACACGCGGGAGAAATCCCTTGCGTTCCCCTTTCCCCAGGTCTTAGTGCGCCCTCCCGCGCCGGACGAATGCCCGGCGCTTCTTATTTCCCAACCCCTCAGAACCGCAAGTAAGTTATGTCAGTAGCAATCAGGCTCCGTCGCGAAGGCCAAAAGAATCGCCCTTTTTATCGTATCGTCGTTGCGGACTCCCGCAAACGCCGGGATGGCCGCTTCATTGAAATGATCGGCACCTATGATCCGCTCAAGAAGGGCGATGACAACTCGCTGATTGACCTCGCGAAGGTGGATGCTTGGATTGGCAAGGGTGCCAAAGCCAGCGAAACGGTCGCGAGCATCATCCGCAAAGCGCGTCTCGCTCAGCCCAAGGCTTGATCCATTTCGAAATTTACCCGGCTCCGTTTCTACGGAGCCGGGTTTTCTTTACCCTACTTATCTCGTGCAAGCGGTCGCCGGAATTCAGGACTTTGTGAGCTATGCCGTGACGTGCCTCGCTGGTCGTCCGGAAAGCGCCCGCGTCAGCTGCCGTCAGGTCGGCGAGCGTCATGTATTCGATGTCAGCGTGGACCAGGGGGACATGGGGCGCCTTCTCGGCCACTGTGGCAACACGGTGATGGCCGTCCGGAATCTCGCCACCGCTGCCGCTGCGCATCAGGGTGTGGAAGTGTGCGTGGAAGTGGTGGAGTAATCTCCGCAGAGGATCAAGACAGCCGTATCTTGATTCCGGCAAACGCCCGGAGCACGTCATCCCAAAGTGCGTCCCAACTGCGTCCGCGCAGGAGCAGGCGGTCGCGCTCCATGGTGTCATCATCAGGAGTTTTGGAACCCGGTCGTGCCTGGAAGTAATCAATCAGAGCACGCCCGCTGCCATCGCCTTCGAGATGACTGAAGTAATAGAAGAGCAGCATCGAGCTGTAGTAGTTCTTCAGCCCTTCGCGTGAGGCCAGATCGCTGGCCCACTTTTCGAGACTCATCACCATGAGGCGCTTTGGGTGGCGCAGGTCAATGTCCCGGCCGGATATGCCCTTCTGTTCGGTGAGGAAGGTGAACATGTTGTCGAAGCCGGTATGGAGCGTCAGCTTGCCCGTGGTGTAGCGTGCGGCGGCAAGGTATTCCGCGGAGCCTTCCACGAGCCAGACGGGCAGGACGGTGAGCCAGGAGCCCATGACCTGGTGCGTGACCTCGTGAATGAGCGGCTGATTCCCCTCCCGGTTTTTCATGATCCAGCGTTGGCCGGCGCGCTCTACTCCCAGATTGGGCAGCGGCACCATCACTTCACCGGTGCTTCCGCGGAAGAGTCCACCGCTTCCCTCCGGCCCGCCGGCGGCGAAATATTCCGGTTTTGTCGGATAAAGCACGATGCGCCAGTAGCCGCGCGGCGGTTCCGGCGCGAGGCGGAGCGGCAGTGCCGCCACGGTCTCGAATGTCACTTCGAAGAGCCGGCTGAACTCTCTCACTACCTCCCCGTTCAGCCGCTGCGTGCAGTGAAACTCAAAGTGGTCGCTCCGATAGATGAAACGCCTCTTCGCCCTGTTCTCCTCCACCACTGTGGTGGCGGGGTCTTCCTTGAGCGTCACCGTGAGCGGCCAGCCACCCGCATTGCGCTGCACGGTGGAATTTGCTCCAGCCTGACGCCTTCCCGGAGGCACCCACTCTGCGACCACGGCGCGATCCGGTGCTTTCAGCGAAGCCGCTGGCACCTCTATCGGCGTCTTGCCGTTCACCGGGGTCAAAGCGACCTTTCCGTCGTGAATGCCGGTGAGCTGCGCCTGCAGGGTACTGCCGTCCGGCAACGTCCACCCGCGAGCCTCCGCCTGCGCGGGCAGCATCGTCAGCATCAAAAGAATGACCGTCCTGCGGATGAACATGATACCAGCGGTAGCGGAAATACCCGCGAGGGGCAAGCCCATGCTATTTGGATTCCTCCACCAGCAGAGTCTCGAGAAAGGATAGCGCCGCGGTCACTGGTTTGATTTCATCGGGATTCGTCAGCTTTGCCGCCCAAGTCTGAAGCGACGGCAGATCAGTCAATGCCCATGCCTTGATGATGTCTTCCTGAAGCATAGCGCGACCGATGGGTGGCTCCCATGGCAGATGCTGCGCCTGTTGCAGCGCGGCGATTCCGCCGCCCGAAGTCGCGGCTTTGCAAAGCCCGGCCCGCCAATAGGCGGCCGGCAATTTCGTCTGCGTGGCGAGCGCCAGCAGCGGATTGCCCTGCTCATTGAGGATGCATTCCTGTGCGGTACGTCCGGTGAGGATCCCGCAAATTGCCTGTCGTTGAGCATCCGGCGACATGATGTCACGAATTTCCCGCAGCGCGGTATCCGCATCGAGTTCCTGACGCAGGGCGAAGAGACTGGCCTTCGCCTGTCCGGCGCGGATCAACTGTCCGCCGGTCTCCACGGCAACGGCCTCTGCGGCTGCGGGATCACCTTCCGCCGCGCGCATAAACAGCATCCACGCCAGCCAGTGGCCCGGCGGCTCCGGATCGCGCGGCAATTTTTCTGCAAGGCTCAGGGCTTCTGCCGGTGAAAGCCGGCACACCGCCCGAAAAAGCGCGAACGGGATTCGACGTGATTCACCGGGAGAAGTATCGAGCGCAAGCAGCCGCCGGAGTTCCGCAGATTTCAGCGGCGGAGACGTGTCTGGTTCGGAGGGCTCAGGGAGCGGCGGCGACTTCTTCAATTCACGCAGCACCTTTTCCGCAACCTGACGGACCGCACGGTTCTTGATGACCTTCAGTTGTTTGGCGGTCGCGGTGGTGCCGTGCTGTTTGACCGTCGTCCACAGCACTCTGCCGGTTATGTCAGGCAAACGCCGCTCATCCATGCCAGCAGAGGCGGTGGTCAGAAAGGCCGGCAGTTTCTCCGGAGACAGTTCGATGCCCGCTGCCAGTGGCAGCCAGAAGGCAGGATCTGGCTTCACTTTCTTCAGTAGTGCCAGGAGCTGCTTCCAGTCACGGCCCGTCATGCGGCACGCGAGAAGGACGGCATCGCTCTCAAGTTTGGCTCGCGGTGTGGCGCTGGAGTTCTCTTTCTGCATGTCCGCCAAAACGTCTGTCAGCGCGCCTGCGAGGTCGCGTTCCGCTGCGGCTTCCGTCACCAGCGGCGTGGCCATCAGCGGGATGCCATGGAACTGCGCCTCCCTGAATTGCCTCGCCAGATCACGCAATTCCCTGGCATCGCAGTTCTCCAACTCCTTCAAAGTCTCCCACACAAAGAGCCCCGGCGGATGCGTGAGTTCTTGCAGCAGGAACCATCGCGGGGAAAGCGATGGCCGAGCCGCGCCATGCCCGGGCTCCAGACCGCGCACGGGCAGCATGGCAAGAAACATGATGGCGGCGGTGATAGCTGACGACAGAGGCATGAATGGAATGAGCGGATGAAAGCGAAGCAGACAAGCCGCAGGTTTTCGCCTATCCAGCGCTGCTCCCGTGCCCTTGAAAGCAGGGAAGGATTTGAGAAACAGGCACCGCCCCGGCTTCGTAGTGTTCCCTCCGTTACCGGCCCACTTTCCCGCATGACCATTCAAAGATTGATTCTCCTAATTCTTTTCGCCGTCGCCTTCCCGGTGCCTGCGCAGGAGCCCGTGCGCAGCGGTGAGGGCATTTATCGCGATATGTGCGCGAAGTGTCATGGCCCGAAAGGGGAGGGGGTGGCCGATAAATACGACGACATGCTCAGCGGGGAACGATCCATCTCTTCACTGGCGAAACTCATAGACAAGACGATGCCCGAAGAGGAGCCGGAGAAATTGGACGCCGCCGGCTCCGCTCTCGTCGCAGAATATATCCACGGTGCTTTTTACTCGCCCGCTGCCCGTGCCCGCAACCATCCGCCACGCATTGATCTCGTTCACCTCACCAACCGTCAGTACCGCGAATCTGTCGCCGACCTCATAGGCAGTTTCCTGGATCAGCCTCCGCCAGGGCCCGCCACGGGTTTGAAGGGCGAGTACTTTGAAAGTGATGGCATGAACAAGAAGTCGAAGCCAAAGCTGGAACGCGAGGACGCGGCGCTGGACTTTGACTTTGGTGAGGGGCCACCGGTCGAGGGGTGTTCGGCGGAGCAGTTTTCCATTGGCTGGCAGGGCTCACTGCTGACGGAGGACACGGGCTTTTACGAGTTTCGCCTCCGCACGCCGAATGGCGCGCGACTCTATCTCAACCTCGACCTCCGCGACGGAGATCGCAATTCCCGCGACGACAGCGACGCCCGGCGCCAGCCAGCCCTCATTGAGGAATGGGTCAGCAGTGGCGACACGGTGCGCGAGGCCACGGCACGTGTCTTTCTCATTGGCGGACGCCGCTACCCGCTCCGGCTCGATTACTTCAAGTACAAGGAAAAACGCGGCAGCATCAAACTCGAGTGGAAGCCGCCTCACGGAGTGTGGTCCGTCCTCCGCGCTCCACATATTTCGCCAGCCCGCGCCGCGCGCGTCGCTGTGGTCAGTACTGCTTTTCCGCCCGATGACGGCAGTCTCGGCTACGAGCGCGGCTCTGCAGTCTCCAAAAGCTGGCACGAAGTCACCACCAAAGCGGCTATCGAGTCCGCCGCTGAAATCACCGGTCGTCTCAGCCTGCTCGCTAAATCCAAAGACGACGCGCCTGACTACGCAGACAAGCTCAAGGCATTTGTGCACACGCTCGTGGAACGGGCCTTTCGGCGTCCACTAACTGTAGAAGAGAAGTCCCTCTTCGTGGACCGGCATTTTGTGGCAGGCGTCTCGGCGGAAGTCGCCATCAAGCGCATCGTCATTCTTGTCCTTAAGTCTCCGCGCTTTCTCTATCCTGATACCGGCGAAGCGCCCACAGATTTCACCATCGCCGGGCGTCTGGCGCTTAGCATGTGGGACTCACTGCCGGACGCCGGGCTCGCTGAAGCCGCTCAGAAGGGTGAACTGCACACGCCTGATCAGGTCCGGGCTCAGGCTGCGCGCATGATGGAGGACCCGAGGACAAAGGCTAAGCTCCGCGAGTTCTTCCATCACTGGCTCGCGTTTGAGGAAGCGGAAGAGATCACCAAAGACCGCAGCGCTTACCCGGACTTCGATGAAGCGGTCGTCGCCGATTTACGTGATTCCCTTGAGAAATTCGTGGAGGAAGTCGTGTGGAGCCCCACCTCCGACTATCGGCAGTTGTTGCTATCCGACCACCTCGTAATCAATCCGCGGCTCGCCAAATTCTATGGTGCGGCGGCACCGGCGGAGGATAAATTTGAGCCCGTGAAGTTTGATCCTGCCCAGCGCGCCGGGATATTTACACATCCCTACCTGCTCTCCGCGTTTTCGTATCACAAGGCTAGTTCTCCGATTAAGCGCGGGGTCTTCGTCACGCGCAACGTCCTCGGGAGATTCCTCAAGCCGCCGCCCATGGCCATCGCCTTCCAGGACGAGAAGTTCGACGCCTCGCTTACCATGCGTGAGAAAGTCACTGAATTGACAAAGGACGCCACTTGCATGGGTTGTCACGCCACCATCAATCCGCTGGGATTCAGCCTGGAGAACTACGACGCCGTGGGACGCTGGCGCACCACTGATCAGAACAAACCCGTCAACCCCGTGAGCGACTACACGACGCCCGAGGGAGATGTCATTCAGATCAAAGGCCCACGTGATCTCGCGCAGCACGCCGCGGAAAGTGTGGATGCCCAGCGCGGGTTTGTGAGGCAATTGTTTCATTTCACTGTGAAGCAAACACCAGCGGCCTTTGGTCCGGACACTCTCGGGCGGCTCCAGGAATCTTTCGCCAAATCAGGGTTCGGCATCCGGTCTTTGCTTGCCGAAATCGCCACCACTGCGGCCCTCCAAGGTGTGAAGTAGGGCACGCGGACGAGCGCTTTCCCGGCAATACAGATGCCGCGCTGGCAATCCGCTCTATCGAAGCAGGTTCCTAAGCCAGCATCTCCCGGATCACGTGGCCGTGCACGTCCGTGAGGCGACGTTCGAAGCCGTTGTGGTAAAAGGTCAGGCGCTCGTGATTGAGGCCGAGGATGTCGAGGATGGTGGCATGGAA
>JANOZA010000666.1:0-26565 GCA_031429155.1 Verrucomicrobiota bacterium
GCCGCAGCCCTCACGAGCACCGCCTTTGCGCAGGTGCCGCATCAACTCATCCCCACCACGCGCTTCATCGGACGCCCCGTGCCGGTCGAGCAGATCGGACCTGCCGTCACCGCTGTGGACGCCACGGTGGAAATTTCGGATCAACTCGCCGTCACCACACTCGTCATCACGGTGAAGAACAACAACCCGCGCCCGGCGGAGGCGGAGATGATCCTGCCGGTGCCGGAGGGCGCGATCTTCAAGGCATTCACCTACGATGGAGCACAGCCCGGCAGCACCGCGCGCATCATGCCAAAAGATGAAGCCCGCCGGCTTTACGATTCCATCGTCGCTCGCTCCAAGGATCCGGCGCTGTTGGAATTCGTTGGCACGGGTGCCCTGAAGTCATCGGTGTTCCCCGTCGCTGCGGGCGGCGTGCAACATGTGCGCGTGACCTGGGAGCAACTCCTCAAGGCCGACGGCACGCGAATTGACTATGTGCTTCCGCGCACCGAAGCGCTGGAATACAACGTCCCGTGGACGCTTACGGGAATCATCAAATCCTCCGGCCCTGTCGGCGCGATTTACTCACCGAGCCACGACATCGCCACGGAACAGAGCGCGGCTGGCGGATTCACCAAGCTGACGTTGCGTCCCGGCGCGGAACGTCAGCCCGGCAGCGTGCGGATTTCCATTCTGCGACAGGAGGCCGGCATGAGCGCATCGCTCACAGCTTGCCCGGACACGATTGGCGGCGGCGGTTACTTCCTCATGCTCATCGCGCCGCCCGCGAAACGCCCGGACTTCGCTCCGATGAAACGGGAACTCACCCTCGTGCTCGACAAAAGCGGTAGCATGGCCGGTGGTAAGTTGGACCAGGTGAAGGCCGCTGCGTTGCAGACCCTCGAAGGCCTGGCGGACGGCGAGGCTTTCAATCTCATCATCTACAACGAAGCTGTCGAGTCGTTCTCCCCTGCCCCGGTCATCAAGTCGCCCGACACTACCGCGAAAGTGCGCGACTACATCAAGGCCCTGCGTCCGAGCGGCGGCACCAACATTCACGACTCCCTTCTCACTGCGCTGCGTCAGCCGCCCACGGCAGGAATGCTGCCCGTTGTTCTCTTCCTGACGGACGGACTTCCGACCGTCGGCGTCACCATTGAAAAGCAAATCCGTGAGGCCGCGGCGAAGGAGAATCCCCATCAGCGCCGCGTCTTCACGTTCGGCGTAGGCGTGGATGTGAATACTCCGTTGCTCAGTGCGCTGGCCCGGGGAGCGCGCGGCACGTCGGCGTTCGTGCTGCCTGGAGAAGATGTCGAAGTGAAGGTAGGAAGCGTCTCCCGCCGCCTGACAGGCCCCCTGCTGGCGGATGTGACGCTTGCCTGCTCGGAGGCCGGACGTATTCAGGACCTGCTCCCGTCGAAGATGCCGGACGTGTTCGAGGGCGATCAGATCGTGCTGCTCGGACGTTACGCCGGCAGCGCTCCTCTCAAGTTCGACCTCACCGGCCGCGACGCGTCCGGTGAGCGGAAATTCAACTTCGAGTTCCAACTCGACAAGGCGAGCGCCGGCAACACCCACGTCCCCCGTTTGTGGGCCTCGCGGCGCATTGCCACACTCACCGAAGCGGTGCGCGACCTCGGCGAAGATCCTAAAATGACGGCCAACGATCCGCGCGTTAAGGAACTGACCGATGAAATCGTCCGCCTCAGCCGCGACTTCGGGGTGCTCAGTGAATACACGGCATTCTTTGCCGACGACGGCAATCCGCTCGCCAGTTCCGCCACGCCCGCCGTGCGCCGCATGGTGGAAGAGCAAGTGGCGCAAAAGAACGCCACCCGTGCCGGCTCCGCCAGCGTTAGTCAGGAACTCAACGTGGATGCCGCCAAGAGCAAAGCCACGCTGAACCCCCGCAACTGGTCGCTCCAGGGCGATCTCTCCGGCAAGGAATTCGCCAACGTCCAGCAGGTCAGTGACCGCGCCTACTACAAGAAAGGCGAACGCTGGATAGACAGCAAGGCCCCCGCTGAAACCGCCGCGGCTGCGCCGGATCGCGTCGTCGAGATCGGCACGCCGGAGTTCGCCATCCTCGTGGATGAACTCGCCGCCAACGGTCGCCTCTCTGCCCTCTCCCTCCGCGGGGAGATCCTCATGGAGTTGGGCGGCAAGCGCGTGCTCATCCGATAATTTCCAACAGGAAACTTGAAACCAAACACCAAACCAAAACACCCAATGAAGACAACATCCCTCATCATCACCACCCTCGCCGCCATCACGCTGCCGCTTGCCGCACAGGAAAAGAAGCCGGCTCCAAAAGTGCAGATCGCCATCCTGCTAGACAACAGCGGCTCCATGTCCGGTCTCATCAACCAGGCCCGCACTCAACTCTGGAAGGTGGTTAACGAATTCATCGCCGCGAAACGCGACGGCATGACGCCGGAAGTCGAGGTCGCACTCTACAAATATGGCAACTCACCCGAACGGATGCTCCCACTCACCCGCGATCTCGACAAAGTGAGCCAGGAACTTTTCGCGCTGCAAATCAACGGCGGCAGTGAATTCTGCGGCGCCGTCATCAAGGACGCAGCGGAGAATCTCTCGTGGTCCAACGAACCGGGCGTTTACAAAGTCATCTTCATCGCCGGGAATGAACCCTTCACTCAGGGCCCGGTGGAGCCGGCTACCGCCTGCAAGCTGGCAGTCAGCAAAGGCATCATCGTGAACACCATTCACTGCGGCAGCGATGCTGAAGGCATCAGCGGCGGCTGGAAAAACGGCGCTCTCCTCGCCGACGGCAGCTACATGGTCATAGATCAGAATAGCGCCGTCGCCCACATCGCCGCACCGCAGGACACGGAGATCGTGAAACTCAGTGAGGCGCTCAACAAGACCTATGTCCGCTATGGAAAGAACGCGGAGGCCGCCGCAGGGAACCAGGCGGCGCAGGACAAAAATGCCGCCGACGCCGCCCCCTCCGCCAGCCTGCAGCGTGCGGTGACCAAATCCGCCTCAAACGTCTATGACAACTCCAACTGGGATCTCGTGGACGCCATTGATAAGAAGAAGGTGAAGCTAGAGGAGCTGAAGAAGGAGGATCTGCCGGCTGACCTCGCCAAACTTTCGACGGAGGAACTCAAGACCCATGTTGATAAGCAGACCACCGAGCGCAAAACGATTCAGGAGAAGATCCAATCGCTTAACAAGGAGCGCGAGGCCTACGTTTCCGCAGAGCAGAAAAAGCTGGGTGAAGGCAGCGGCCTCGACGTCGCCATGGTCAAAGCCATTCGCACTCAGGCGCAGAAGCAGCAGTTCACTTTCCCTGCGGAGAAATAATACCGCAACACTTCGCACGCGGCGCATGGAGTCAATCCATGCGCCGCTTATCGTTTACCGTCGTACCAAAGCTCGCAGCTTTCCCGGCGTTTGAGCGTTCTGCCTCCGGTGAAGGCGGTGCGCAGGAAAAAGCGCAGGTGCCACCAGCCGCTGTGAAATTTCAGTTTCCGCCCTGAGGTCACCAGCGGATGCGCGGTGAGGAACACGAATCGCAGCTTCCGCTTCTTCGCCATCTTCCCGAGGCGTTTGCTGAATTCCACCTCCTCGCTCGCGAAGAGTTCCGTGCTGAATCCGCCACTGACATCGAATGCCTCGCGCCTGACAAACAGGAACGAGCCGGCGGCGAGGCGCGACCACTTGGCCAGAAAGTGCCAGATGTTGACGAATACCTGCGCCCCCCGGTGCGGCTCGTCCATTTCCATGCGGCATCCGCCGTAGAGCACCGTCTCGTCGCCGAGCACTGCGGCGAGGTCGGCGAAAAGTTCAGACGAAGGCGGACTGTCGGCATCGAGGAAGAGCAGCCAGTCGCCCGTGGCCAGGGTCGCACCGGTGTTCCGCGCGCGGCTGATTTGATTCACCGGCTCGAAAATCACCCTGGCCCCGTGCTCCAGAGCGATGGCGGCGGTCCGGTCCGCAGAGTTGTTATCGCAAATGATGACTTCGTGCGTGATCCCGGGCTCCGACAGCACCGCTGCCGCCAAAGCCACCGCCGTGAGTGTCGCCGGCAGCAGCTTCTCTTCGTTGAATGCCGGAATGATGATACTCAAATGCATGTCGTTAGCCCGGGAGCCTCGGTGAGGGCATCCGATCCGGCGGGCACTCCAGAGCGGCGATCGAAGCCATGATGCGGTCACTGATTTGCTGATAGGCATCCTTGCCCTGCGGCAGCTCTTCACGGTCAAAACGCAGCGCCTCACCGACGACGACGGTGATCGTGTTTCGCCGCAGCTTACCCGAGCCAAAGGGCAGCGCCTCATGCGCGCCAAAAATGCGGATCGGAACCACCGGCACCCTGGCCTTGGCGACCACGAGACCGGTGCCCGGCTCCCCTCGCTGGAGCTTCCCGTCCGGCGAACGCGAGCCTTCGGGAAAAATCAGCACCCGGTTCCCCTCCGTGAGCACCTTGATGATCGTCTTCAATCCCGCGAAGCCCGGACGGTCCTGATCAATGGGCACCACGTGGAGGCGTGGAAACAACCAGCGCGCGACCGCATTGGAGAGCAGCGACTTCCGGGCGAGGTAGTGGACCGCACCTTTATAGACGACCCCCGCGAGCGGCGGATCGAGGTAGCTGACATGATTGGAGCACAGCAACACCCCGCCCTCTTGAATGAGGCGCTCTTCATTGATGACCCGATAATCAAAAACAGCCCCGGCGACGGCGCGGGAGAGATTGCGGCAGACACGATAAACTAGATCCATCCGCCGCGCATAGCAGCACCGGTGTCCGGGCGCAAATGGTTCGCCTGACCTGGGCGGCTACCCCCGCCTGTCCCCGCGCTCCCCGGCGGAGCAGGTTACACCGCCCTATCTCCGCAGGGCATTGATCAATTCATCCAGCTTATTGGCCACCGACTGCATCTCCGCCTGGGTTGGCGGGTCGCTCACTGTCAGGCCCAGTGTGCTCACGTTGTTCGAGTTCGCCGATGTCTGCGGCAGGGTGTTGAGCATCGCCTGATTCAGCTCATTCCCCAGTTGCGACTGCGTCACTTCCCCCAGCGGGCCGGGCTGGAACACAAAATCGAAGTGCAGGATGCCGGCGATGAGGGCCACGGATACGGATGTGACGCTGCCGAGGGTGACGGAGTCCACCGCCGTGCCCGTCACGCCGGGCGCGGCATCTATGAGGGCCTTCAGGCCAGTGAACTGGCTGCGCATTTCGGCGGACGAGAGCGGGGTATGGTCTGCGGGCTTGGCGGGATCGAAGGGCATGGCGGGATGAGGGGTGAGGTTTTAGTCGGTGCAGGGGTGCGGGTGGTCGAGACAGGGGATTTCGTGGTCGCCGGGGGCGGGATTTTAGTCGCTCGGAGGGAGCAATTGCTCACTCGGAGTGACCTTTTGCTCTCTCCCGGCGACTTTTTAATTGCTGGCCGGGACTTCTTAATTCCTGAAAGTGAGCTTTAGGTCGCTCCGAGTGAGTAAAAGGTCGGTTCCGGAGACTTTTTGCTCCCTGCCGGCGAGGTGGTGGCGGCAGGGAGCGTGTTGTTTTTCAATGGGTTGCGAGGATTATGGCGTGGGCGGAGTGGGGCCGGGCGGGCGTCCGGGGAAGCGGACCTTGAGGTCGTCGTAGATGGTATCGGTGCCGGCGACACCTCGGCGGGCGGCTTCGCGCACGCTGGCGAAGAAGGCGCGGTCGGAGATGTAAAGGTCGCTGAAGATGAGGCAGACGGTGTCTTCGAGGCCTTCGCAAAGGGGGGCGAGTTCGCGGAAACAGGGGAGCAGCGCGGTGATGTCGGCGCGGTCTATGGCCACCTCCGCCATGTCCACATACCCGGGGATCAGTTCCGGACGCGAGGCCATGTAGGCTTTGCACTTATCGTCAAAGGCGAGCGTTTTGTCCCCGATCTTGGCGAGGGTCTGACGCTCGTCTTTGGTCAGGTTGATAACGATGGGCAGCAGCGCGGCCTTGAGGGCGGCGATGGCAGTTTCGAGGGCGGTCTTCTGGGCCGCAGTGATGTTGAGGCTGATTTTGTTATCTATGGCCATGGAGTGAGTTTGGCTGGGTGTGACTGGCAGCTCTCCGTCCCATGTCAGGCCCGCGGAATCCCACGTGAGCGGGGTTCCGTTGAGGTCTGCGTCCCATGTGAGCGGTGCTGCCATGCGGAGAGTTTTTCCCTGACGTGAAGCTGCCGCCACAACAATTTTCTCCGCGTACGCTAACTGGTAACGGAAGTGCTCCCGCCTAACCGCGCGCGCGGGGCCGCGGCCATGATCCCCCGGAGGCGCAGCCGTAACGCAGCCGTCCCGGCTGCCGTTTCTCCGTGCCTCCGGCCTGCCACTGTTGCGGAGAAAGAAGCAGGCGGGACGCCCTGCGGAACGGCAGGCTGGAAGCCTGCGTTACGGCTCAGCGGACGGATGCGGGCCGCACCATGGATAAGCGACTGCTTCGTGGCAGAAGCCAGCTTTGACCGGATTGCGCAGGGTGTAGTGGCGGCAGCGGTCCAGTTCGCCTGCGTAATTCCCCACTCGCCAAAGCCCCTTCCCCCTGCCAGGAATGAAGCCCATCTCCCATGCCTGCCCGCAAGAAACCTGCCCCTGCCGATGACGGCCCGCCCGTCACGCAGTTCCATCATCCTGAGGCTACCCGGAAGAGTCTGCCACCCGCAGGCAGTCCGCCGGGACTGCGGGTGCAGTCGGAGGAAAAGGTCAAATTTGCCTACGATCCCCACCGCACGCCGGTGCTGCGGTTCGAGGATAGCATCCGCCGGTACCGGGAACTCCTTGAGCAGGCCAGCCGCACCGTCCTGCGCCCCGCCGGAAACGAGGAATACGCCGTGATCATGGAAGGGGGGGGGCATCTACGACCCGGTGAAGAGCAGCATCGAAGCCACCAATGCCGGCAAAGTCGCCGCATGGTTCCTCGACACCGACTACGACGACCGCGTCTCCTGCATCTGCCAGACGTTCTTCCCCGACAAATCCGCCTGGGAAAAACTCGCCCGCACCCTCAAAGGCCGGGTGGACGAAGGTGCCTTCGACAAGCTCAGCGGCACCACCAGCCTGCCCTTCAAACCCAGCCCCCGCCAGACCATCGCCGTGAAGGTGATTGACCCGCGCGGGAATGAGGTAATGCGTGTGCATCGCTTCGGGCCCGCGAAATACTCCGAAGAATAACCAGAGGACCAGACCATGCTCACTCACGTCCATATCAGAAACTTCCGCTCATTCGTGGATGCACAGACCACGCTGCGGCCTTTCACGCTGGTGCTCGGAGCGAATGGGTCGGGGAAGAGCAACTTTTTGAAGTTCTTCCAAGCTACATCGCAGAAGTGCAATGATAGAACAGTCAACGGTCAGGTTGTTTCTGCGATCCCAGTGGTGTTCTGGACGAAGCATCTTAAACACCTTGGCGCGCCATTCAGCGCAGACCTTGGATTCACCGGAAACAAGGTAACGAAGCTGGCCCACCATGTTGATTCCCAAAACCGGCAATGGCTGGCGTTAACTCAACCTATCCCATGGCAAGCCACTCAGCTGTCCATCTATAATCCTTCACCGGACCGAATTGCGGCTGAGGAAGCCCCTAGTTCCTCTCCGACCGTGCAGGGTGATGGCAGTGGAACAGCCCAGGTGCTTGATGCTCTAAAGACAGGAGATCGCGAAGACTTGTTCGACAAGATTGAGGATTCGTTCAGAACCTATGTCCCCGAGGTGGAGAAATTGAGCTTACGCACTCAAGAGAACAAGAAGCAGATACAGATCAGGGAAAAGGGCCTACCTGCGCTTCCTGCGACTGAGCTTTCGGAGGGTACCCGTCTAATCCTTTGTCTTCTGACGATCCTCCACCAGGAGAAGCCACCTCCAATCGTCCTCCTTGAAGATATAGACCGTGGTCTGCATCCCCGGCTCTTCGAGTATGTCGCTCCTCTCATCCGCAGGATTGCGCAGGATCATGACATCAACATCATCGCGACGACGCACAATCCCTACCTCGTGGACTACTTCCGTGAAGACAAAGCCGCCGTGGTCCTGGTGGAGAAGGAGAACGGTGAGAGCCGACTGATCCCGCTCCCTGACCGGTTGAAGGAGACGACGTATTCCGACGCGGATGCCGAGGACATGCCGCTGGGACAGCTTTGGTTTAGCGGGCTGATAGGGGGAACGCCCCGGGCCATCAATCCACAAAAGAAACCTGCGTGAAACCTGCGCTCTATATCCTGTCGGAGGGCGAGCGGGATGAACTGTTTTACGAACGGCTCTGCGAGCGTTTGACGGGATTCACGTTTTCCCGGCCGGATGAGTTTCGTTCGCGACATGGCTCAAATTGGAAAAGCGCGCTCATTCTGGCGCGCATTCTCCTCGACAGGTACCGTCACGTTTCGGCACCACAGGAGATCGCCGTAATGATCGCGATAGACAATGACCGGGCGCCGGGACATCCCGGCGGACGCGCCTATCCGCGACCGCTGCCGCCGCATGACACGAACAAGGAGCCGCGGTACCCCAAATTGCAGGCGATGGTGAATGAAAAGCTCGGTGCCGATCCTGCCGCGCGAAACGTTCATGCCGTCATCGCTATGCCGGTAGAGATGATCGAAAGCTGGCTCCTGCCGTTACTGAATGCCGCACACTCGGATGAGAGCCTGCCACCCTTCAGCGAAGCCGACAGCAGTATCGCCCGGGCCTACTATGGAGGCAACGCACCGGAGCAGTTAAAAGACCTGCGGGAAGCGGAGCGAAAGGCGCGGAAGGTGGACCTGGACACGCTATTCTTTGACGCCGCCGATACCAGCGATCTTGCTCGACTGAATGGCTCCAAGAGTTTCGCTGTGTTCCGGGAACACGCGGAGGTGCTGAAGACCGTCTGGAAGTCCGACAACTCAAACTGACCCCTTCATGCCCGCCCGCCGCTCCACCATGCCTGCCGCCCCGTCACCGGATGCCCCGGAACTGCCGGTGCAGGCGCAGGTGGAGGAGCCGATCATCAACGGTCCCTACGATGAGCCGAAATGGTGAGCGATCTATGACAAGCAGGGGAAGGCGAACAAGATGCCGGGCCGGCGGGAGGCGAGCAATTTTTGGACGACGCAGAAGGTGATGACCGAACAGCGGGCGCTGGAGGGATTCGAGTCTGATTTTGGCAGTGAAAAACTGGATCTCGTGAACCAGCTGCGGGAGGACGTGAAACGCTGGCGGGA
This sequence comes from Verrucomicrobiota bacterium, assembly GCA_031429155.1. Taxonomy (GTDB): domain Bacteria; phylum Verrucomicrobiota; class Verrucomicrobiia; order Verrucomicrobiales; family V1-33; genus V1-33. The sequence continues at coordinate 9,171 of JANOZA010000666.1, forward strand.
GAGTGAGTATGAGAATGCCACGCAGACGACGAAGAAGTTGCTGCGTCGATGTATGGGCCGCGGTATGCCGCGCTGGACGCAGGCCGGGCTTCGTATAGGCTTGGGCTAGAAGATATGAGCATTGAACCATCAGCATGGGCAGAGGGGCGGCACGGGGTGCTGCCGGCGGGGGCGATGCCTCCTCTGCCCGCAGCGGCGGCGGAGAGGCTGAGGGAGTTTCTCGCCGGCATGGAGTCGCTTTCGCCGAGCCTGGTCGGCTATCCGTGCAGCCAGGATTATGATTACCCGGAGATCATGCCGTTCCTGAAGTTCGCCATGAACAACATCGGCGATCCTTTTTCCGACAGTTATTTTCGGGAGAACACCTACGCCTTCGAGCGCGAGGTCATTGAGTTCTTCCAGAAGCATCTGCGGGCCGCAGCAGGCGAGACGTGGGGCTACATGACAGCCGGGGGCACGGAGGGGAATCTCTACGGACTCTACCTGGCGAGGGAGGTGTTTCCCGGGGGCATCATTTATTTCTCGGAGCACACGCATTACTCCGCGGCGAAGATCGTGCGCGTGCTGGGCGCGCGCAGCATCATGATCCGCGGGCAGCAAAACGGGGAGATGGACTACGAGGATCTGAAGGAAATGCTGAAGCAGAACCGCGACGTGCCGCCGGTTATTCTAGCGAACATCGGGACGACGATGCACGGGGCGGTGGATGACATCGCGCGCATTCAGGAGATGCTGCGGGAACTGGCGATCACGCGGTATTACATCCATGCCGATGCCGCGCTATCCGGGATGATCCTGCCGTGGGTGGATGAGCCGCAGCCGTTCGGATTCGATGCGGGAGTGGACAGCATCGCGGTGTCCGGCCACAAGTTCATCGGCAGTCCCATGCCCTGCGGCATCGTGCTGGCACGGCGGAGGCACGTGGACCGCGTGGCGCGCTCGGTGGAGTATGTCGGCTGCATGGACACGACCATCGCCGGGAGCCGCAATGCGCTGACGCCGCTGATCATCTGGTCCGCCATCCAACGATGGGGCGAGGAAGGATTCCGCCGTCGTGCGGCGGGGAGCATCGCGATGGCGGACTACGCGATCGAACGGCTGAAGAGCCACGGCATCCCGGCCTGGCGGCACCGGAACTCCGTCACCGTCGTCTTCCCCAATCCCGGCCCGGACGTGATCAGCCGCTGGCAGATGGCGCCGTGCGGAATGGTCGCGCATCTTATCACCATGCCGCACATCACCACGGCCACCGTGGACAAGGTGACGGATGAAATCGCTGCGGCGCTCGCCGCAAAAGCTCAACCTGCTCAGCCATGACAGAAATCACCATCGTCACTCCGCCGGACCGTCCCGGCACTCTGGCCGACATCGCGGAAGTGCTTGCCGCGCGCGGCATCAATATCACCGAAATGGAGGTCATTGATGACCACATCCACGGCATCATCCGGCTCCAGGCACAGCCTTATGACGAAGCCCTGCGGGCACTGACGGAGGCCGGGTATCACGCTTTGAGCGAGGAAGTGCTGCTCATCCGCATCCCTGACGAACCAGGCGCCATGGCGCGGGTGGCCGCACGGTTTCGCGAGCCGCGCATCAATGTGAACGCGCTCCGCATCCTCCGCCGCCACGGCGAATGGGCGACGGTGGCTTTGAGCACCAGCGACGACGAGCAGGCGCGGGGATTACTGGCTGATTGCCTGATCTGAATGATTAGTCTAGCCCCCGCCGGCGAGCTTCACGGCTTCCAATTCCTCCCAGCGCTGGTAGGCATTCTGGACGGCGTTCTTTTTGCCCTCCAGAGCCGCCACGAGCGCGGGGGCTTCGGCAGAGTGTTTGAGGTAGAATGACGGATCGTTTATCTGCGTCTCCAGCTCCGCGAGTTCCTGATCCATCTTGAGGATGAGTGCCTCCATGCCCTCCAGTTCGCGCTCTTCTTTGTAGGAAAGCCGGCGGGACTTTTCCTTCGGCGGAGCGGCTTTCGGCGTCACGGCGGCGACCTTGTTGAGAGCGCTGATGGCTGCGCGCTCGGCGGCGAGGCGCTGGCGGTTTTTCTCCAGATAGTAACTGTAGTTGCCCTCCTGGATGTGGACGGCGCCCTCGCCTTCAAAAACAATGACACGGTCGCAAATGCGGTCGAGAAACCACCGGTCGTGGCTCACCACGAGCACGCAGCCGGGGAAATCCAGCAGAGCCTCTTCGAGCACCTGAAGCGTGGGCAGATCGAGATCGTTGGTCGGTTCGTCGAGCACGATGAAATTCCCGCCGCGGCAGAGGATCTTCGCCAGCAGCAGACGGCTGCGTTCGCCGCCGGACAAGACCTTTACCTGCTGGCCGGGACGGTCATCGGAAAAAAGAAAGCGCTTCAGATAGGTGCGGATGTGCAGTTTCTCTGAACCCCACTGGATGAAGTCGCTGTTTCCGCCGACCTCCTCGATGAGGCTCTTCGATTCATCGAGGATGAGCCGCTGCTGGTCCACGTAGTTGAAGACGACGCTCTTGCCGGTGGTGACGCGGCCGGCGTCGGGAGCTTGTTCACCCATGAGGATGCGGAGCAGCGTGCTCTTTCCCGCACCGTTGCGGCCCACGATGCCGGTGCAGCTGCCTGCGGCGAATTTCAGTTCGAGTCCGGAGAACAGCGTGCGCCCGCCGCCGGTGGCGGAGATGCCTTTCGCGTCCACGATGATGTTCCCCAGCGGTGTCGCCGGCGGGATGATGAGTTCCATGGACTGCTCCACTTCCGGGGCTTTCTCGGAGGCGATGCGGTCGAAATTGTCGAGCCGGCTCTGCTGCTTCGTCCCCCGCGCCTTCACTCCGGCGCGCACCCAGTCTATCTCGCGGCGGAGAAAAGACTGCCGGCGGTCCTCCTTGGCCGCATCGGAGGCCTGACGGGCTTCGCGGCCGATGAGAAACTCGCTGTAGTTGCCCTCGTGGGCCCAGATGCGGCCCTGATCCAGTTCCGCGATCCGGGTGGCGATGCGATCCAGGAAGTAACGGTCGTGGGTGACGAAGAGGCAGGCGCTTTTGGTGCCGATGAGGTAGTCTTCCAGCCAGCGGATGGACTCGGCGTCGAGGTGGTTGGTCGGCTCATCCAGAAGGAGAAGATCCGGCTGGCTGAGAATGGCGCGGGCCAGGGCCACCCGGCGTTTCTCTCCGCCGGACAACTCGCGCACCGGCTTATCCGGCGGCGGGCAAAAGAGTTCTGTCATCACTGTCTTCACACGCGAATCCACGTCCCAGCCGCCGAGCATTTCGATGTGTGTGAGCATTTCCGCCTCCTCCCCCGGATGGACGCCACCGCTTTCATACTGATCAACCAGCGCCAGCACTGCCGCGGCTCCGGAGCGCACATTCGCCTCCACGGTGTCGTCGTCGTTGAGCCTGAACTCCTGCGGCAGATATCCCACGACGAGCCCCTGGCGGCGCGAGACGATGCCGCCGTCGGCCTTCTCTTCCCCGGCGATGATGCGCAGCAGACTGCTCTTGCCCGAGCCGTTGCGGCCCACCAGGCCGACCTTCTCACGCTCCCCGATGGAGAGCGTAGCGGCGCTGAGGACATCCTGATTACCGAAGCGCAGGGCGAGGTCTTTAATTGAGAGTAGGGAGGGTGCGGCCATGAAAAGAGCGCGCCCCATAGTGTGCCGCAGCGGCGGCGACAAGGACAATGGCGGTGAGAATCGGGGGATGCGGCAAATGGCGCCCGGTCATGCATTTCCTTGCGCATCCTGAATTCATGGTGCTAGCCTCGCGCGAATCACTATGTCACATCACCACCACCGGCAGCGAGACCTTGCCGCAGAGCGAAAGGCTCTGCTCATCCGGGTGATGTCGGCGATGATTGGTCTGACGTTTGGCTTCGCAGGCGGGACTTTCCTTGCCACGCCACTCCGATTGACCCCTGCAGCCGGGACGCCTCTCGCGGCGCAGAAAGACAAGAAGCTTCCTGCCTCCGGAGCCCCGTTGGCACAGCGCCTCCTCGCGGCGGGCGTGATGGATGTGGATGGACTCGAAGGCGTGCTGGCAGCCGTGCACGATGACTGGGGGCGCGGGGGGGCGCGGCCTGAGAACGCGCCGCTGGCCATGCTGCGACTGCGCATCATTTTCTCCCGGTGGGTGGACCTCAATGGCGGCCACGCCTTTCAGTCATCGCTCAAGCTCACGGACGCGGGTTTCGGCAATCTCGCTCTGGAGGCGCTGATGATGGAATGGAGCCTGCGTAATCCCCTCGCTGCTTCACAAACGATCACGTTCATTCCCTGGCAGGCGGTGCAGCAGCGGGCGCTGGCCACAATGATCCGGGCCGCCGTGCTGCGCAGTCCGGCAGAGGGACTGGGACTTTCCACAAAGATCAATCTCGTGCCGCAGGAGTATCTGCGCCGTGCGGCGGGTGCAGTGTGGATGCGGCGGGATGCCACTCATGCGCTGCGCTTCCTCCTCGACGAACCTGGCATGACGGGCACCGGGCCCTCGGGAGCGGCACTGGGCCAATGGCTGCTGGAAGATCCGGCAGCATTTATGTCATGGAAAAAAGCCGAGCCGGGCGTGTTCCGGACGATTCCCCTGCTGCGGTTCCATGCGGATGTCGTGACACCCGGGCGGCTGGCCAGGTTGGATGAAGTGCTGCGAACCGAATACAAAACCCTGGAAGCGGGTCTGGCCTGGTTGCGGTCTGCAGGAGCAGTCAGCGTGGAAGAAGTAATCGCCGCGCTCGCGCCAGCGCTCCCGGCCGCTGAGGCGGAAATGAAAACCTGGCAGGCCGGCGCGACCGGGCTCCCGTTGATCTCCACTACCGATGGCTGGCTGGCGAGGCTGGCGCACGCACGGAGGCTGGCAACGATAACGGGCTGGCCTGATTCTGCTGCCGCGATGGCCTGGCTGGCGACTCTGCCACCGGCCGAAGACGCCGAACGCCTCGTTCCCTCGCTGGTGCGTCATTGGATCGCCGCAGCTCCGGAATCTGCCCCCACAAAGATATTCTCAGGTGATCTCTCGACCCCTATTGGGAAAGCGGCGGCGAGCGAAGCTGTCGGGAGCATGGTGTATTCCGATCCGCTCAAAGCCCTCGACAAGATTGGCAGCCTGCCTCTTTCCCCGGCAACGGTAGAGGCATTCCGCACGACTGCGATACAGAGACTCGCGTCCGGAAATCCCACGGCCATGCTCGACTGGCTGGGCACTCACACTGAGGTGAAAGCGGCCGGAGAGGATCTCAGCCGGGCGCTGCTGTCCCTCGCTGCGACAGATGCGCCGCGTGCGATCACATGGGTGCGCAGCCACGTCCCGGCGGCAGAAAGCGCTGGATTCGTTGCGGAGATATTTGGGCTTTGGGTCGAACAGGACCGCACGGAAGCACTCGACTTCCTTCAGTCCCTCGCTGCGGGTGAGGCCAAAGATCAGGTCATCGCCCAATTGGTGGACAGCGACCTCGCAGTGACCGACCCTTTCTTTGCCGGAAATATGCTGCCGGACACTTTCGGGCACGCGCTGAACTGCTCAGAGGATACCGCCCGGCGGGCCGCGCTGCGGAGGATTCTCACACGGATGGGACAGCTAAAGCTGTCGGCCGAAGCCTTATTGAAATCCCCTTCCCTGCTCTCCGCTGACCGCGAATTCCTGCTCAAGAATCCCTGATACCCTCGCCGCATGGGCAAACCTCAATCCAACAGTATTCTAAGCCTCCTGCTCCTCGTCTTCTTCGCCGGGGGTGGCTGGTTGCTTGCCGCATGGATCAAGAAGCCCCGGCAAGCGACGGCAGTGATCGCGTCCACTGCGGGCACCCAGGGGAATCAGCCGGGAGTGTTCGCCGCTGATGCGCACGCGGTGCTGTCGCTGGAGACCGTGAACGGACGGGAGATTGATGAACTACTCGCACGCTACGGCAGCGGCAGTTCCGAACTGCACCTGCTGGCGGCTCCGCTCTTTGAAAAATGGGCGGCAGTCAATCCAGCCGACGCCGCCACGGCCGGGCTGGCGCTGTGCAGGACGCACACGCCGGATCTTTTACCGCAATTTCTCACGACGCTCGGTGCACAGGAGAAATGCGATCCGGTGAAACTGCTGACAGCGCTCCCCCATGGCCCGCAACACGAGCCGGCCCTCGCAGCTCTGGCGGCCGCGCTCGGCAATCGCGGACACATCGTGATACTCCAGGAAATTTCTGCATTGGCGCGCAGCGACCGCACACTATTCCTCCGTGAGTGGCACCACGGCAGAGCACAAAGTGACGCCCCCGCAGCCGGAGCCTCCGCCGCGGCCATGACTGATGCTGATGACCGCGAGGCCGCCCTCGCAGGTTGCCTGCTGGCGCTCGCCGCAGCGGATCCGGAGGCCGCCCTGCGTGATGCTGCCATGCGCGCGGATTTCCCGCTCATCGCGGCGTCGGCTTTTCGCTCCTGGCTGCCGCGCGATGCGAACAGCGCGTGGAAATACGTAACCTCGCGCACGGGCGATCCTAGAATTGCGGATTTGTGCAAGGCCCTGCTGCAGGCGGAAATTCCACGCCGGCGGTTCAGTGAGACGCTGCCGGAAATCCAGTCACTCCTGACCCGTCACTTTCCCGGAGGACCACCGATGGAACTGCTCGCGGTGATTATTACCGGACTCACCGGAGAGAGCACACTCATTGGCCAAAAGTTCGTCGAATCCCTCGCCGGAGGAATCGGCCCGGGCAGTCTGCAGACGCCAGCAACGGTGCTGCTTTTTGACGCCCTCTGTCTCACTGATCCGGCCGCAGCGTGGCGGCTCGCGGGAGCGATCGTGCAGAAGGAGGGGGCGAAGGACTTTCGGGACAAGAACACGTGGACCTCCGCTCTGAGCCGTCGCGATGCCACTCCTGCGCAGCGACTGGCGGCGGGATTCCCTGATTTTACCGACATGACCAACCTTGCGCTGCACTGGCTGGAAAGCGACGCCGCGACTGCCATTTCAACCTTCACCGCGCCCGGGGTGCAGGCGCCACTCCAGCGGCTCGTCGTCGAGACCGCCCTCAGTCCGAACGGCGCCGCCATCCCGCTGCCGAACCTGCTCCAGTGGGCGGGCCTCCAGCCAGCACACGTCGCGCACACGATCGAAGCAGTGGCCGCAGACAAAAAGTGAAAGTCAAAAAATGAAGCCGGAAGCCTATAAAGATCCAACTCAACTCTTCAGGAAACGGATGGCCGTTCCCGCATTCTGCATTCTGCATTTTTCATTTTCCCTTTCCCCCGCCGCCGAGCCTGCGCCCGGCTCGACTTTTTACCACACATCCTACCCCGAGGCCTCAGCGGTGACTGTCGTGGGATCGCCGCCGCGGTGGCTGGCCGTGGTGGACAATGAAATGCCCCGGGTGGCGCTCTTTCCGCTGGAGCCACAGTCGTTTAAAATCCATGCACCGGCCCTCAGCGCCGCCACTTCACCCAGCTATGCGGTGGATGATCTTGAGGCGGCGACCGTCTTCCCCTGGGACGCGAACGGCGATGGCAAGCCGGAGAGCGTGCACCATGTTTTTGCCGGCTCCTGTTCGCGGACGAAAAAGGGCAAGGTTGTCGCTGAACGCGATGCGCTCTTCGCCATCGTCATTAACCCCGAGGCCGTTGATGAGGGAAAGCCGAATGCCTTCACTCCAGCCGAAGCGGTGGAATATAACCGCACGCTGCGCAGCCAAATCCGTGCGCTCGGCGGCGAACATCCCAACACCCCGTGGGGGCCGTTGCTGCGCGACAGTGCCTGGCCTCAGGGACAACAGCCTGACGCGCAGAATATCGCACTGGCCGGCGGCTCTGCTGTCGGGCTCAATATCGAAGGTCTCTCCGTGAGCAGTGACGGTCGCGCGCTTTTGATGGGACTGCGCAGTCCGCTGGCGCAGGGCCGTGCCATGCTGATCCCGGTGACAAATCCGGTGGCGGCGCTCGGCCTCGGCGGGAGTTCGCCACAGCCGGTGGCGCTGACGACGCCGATCCTGCTCGATCTCGGCGGGCTCGGTTTCCGCAGCATTGAGTGGGATGCCGCGAAACGCTGCTTCCTGATCGTGGCCGGCAGCGCCGACGACGCGGGTGTCTATCGTCTCTTTACATGGAGTGGCGAAGTGACGGCCAAACCGGTCGCGATGACATCAGCGGCGGCGGCCGCGGCTGCAAAGCTCGAACCGGAAGGCGTGACGCCAGTTCCGGGCTGCAAGTCTGCTGCTATCGTCGGTGACGGGACCGCCGGCGCTCCATTTCACGCCGGCACCTGGGTTGATTTCACGGCGGCGAAATGAGCGGGGGAGGAAATCCTTCGTTGTCAGAGACGGTGCGCCGGTCAGAGAATGAGTCGCCCTTTCACCGCCCCATGGAATTTACCCGCCGCCGTCTCCTCCTCTCGCTGCTGGCCGCGCCGCTCGCCGCGGTGCACGGTCAGGAGACTGGTGCCGCCGGTCCGCTCACGAAAGCGCAGGAGGACCGCCTGAAGAAATATTTGCCGCGCACCTTCGCGAAGCTCCAGCGCCGTGATCCTGTCTTCATTGCCGTCTGCGGTGATGAAATCAGCGGCTTCCGGGAGCCCGGCACGGAGGGCAGCCGGTCGTCGCACCTGATGTCATGGTATGGAAGGTTTCTGGACCGTCTTGGCGGGCCATTCTCTTATCACGGAGGAGTCGTGGACCTGAATCCGCCGCCGGCGCGTCCGGCCGGGGAACTCAAAAAGCAGTGGGATGAATACCGGAAACTCCGGGCCGCGTGGGAGAAGACTCACAAAGGGGAAGCCCCACCCATTCCGGGCGTGCCCCAAACTGAGGCTGATGACCCAGACCCGGAATTTGATGTCAACGATTTGATTCGCCTCAGTCAGCCGACGGATGGAATGGTGCCAAACAGCACTGCCTTTTATGCGAGGAACTATTCTGGAGAAGGCGCCGTCGCAGTGCAGGTTTTCGATCCGCTACTGAGCCTGGTTTTTCACACCGACGAGCAGTCGGCTCCCGACATTGTAATTATCGCCTACGGCACGCGGGACGCTCTGGCGGGCGTTTCGCTGGCGACCTTTCGCACAGTGCTGGAATCCGCTGTGGCTGAAGCCCGCCGGCGGGGCGCGGATGTGATCCTCGCGGGTCCGCCGCCAGCCCTGGATGAAGCAAGCGAGCGAGCGGCCGTGGGCCGTTCGCGGCCGTGGGCCGCAGTGATGCGTGAGGTGGCGGACTCGGCTGGAGTGTTCTTTGCGGACCTCGGTGCAGCGGCGGTTCATCAGCCTTCGGACCTGCTGAATCGCACCGTGGCGGACTTCTTCCGCGTTTCGCTGGTGCCGGTGCGGCGGTTGTTTGATCTCGGTCGCAAGGTGCAGGACGGCCTGCACCCGAATGCCGCTGCCCATCTCCGCATGGGAGAGCGGACCGCCGACTGGCTGTTAAACGGGGAGCCTGTCAGGCCGTTCGAGATTTCAGGCGAACTGGACACCACTGCGGGGCCGGACGGTGAGGCGATTCTCACAGTTATTGTGCGCCGGAAGACCCCTGATCCGCTCACCATCGCGCTGTGTCCGCTGCGCTTCACCGGCTGGGAAGTGAAGCCCGGCTTTCCCGACAAGGTCTATACTTTTGGAGACCCGGCGCGCGGCGGGCGGAAGTTTGGTTTTCCCATGGTGCGCAGCTCCGGACCGATGCCCGGCGACGAGGAATTCATCCGCGGCTCGGTCTTCATCAGTGATGACGACGCGCAGCATATCGCCGACGTGAGAGTGAAAGTGCTGCCCCTGGTGCTGCTTTGGCCGGAAGAACGTGCTGACCGCGCGGGCGGTGATCATCTTCTGAAATGCACCCTCGTGAACACGGGGCGCGATGAACTCAGCGTCGCGCTCACCCTCGACTGGCTTGGCAAACAATTGCCGCTGCCTGAGGTGAAGATCGGTCCCGGAGAGAGAGTTCCGCTGCCCGTGAGCCTTCCGCTTCCGGCGCCGGAGAGCACCTTTCGATTCAAAGACACTGTCGTGATCAAGGCCTCCGCCGCCGGTCGCACGTGGCAGTTCACCCGCGGGATTGAAGGTGTGCGCCATGCCGGTCTGGGAATGAAAATGCCGCTCGTCCCGCTCTCCCGCTGGCGCGGCAAAGCCACCGCCGAAGATGCCGCGGCCGCCGGCGCGCAACTCACCGTGACCGCTGCCGCCAAGGGCGTGTTCTTCCAGATCGAAGTGCCGGCGGATGCCTCATCGGCTGTCGTGGAAGGTAAACCCTGGGGCCGGCTGGAAGTACAGTTGGATGGTCGCAAGGCCGGCGAAAACGGAACACTCGGCTGCGTCGGCAGTATCGTAATCGAACTCCCTCGTCAGGATGGACCCGGTCGAATCCTGCCCGTTCGACCCGCTGTCTTCGGCAATGGCTACGCTTATCCTTACGACGCGAAGGGCTTCCGTGCTCAGGTGAGAACTGCGCCGGACGGCAGCCGCCGCATTGAGTTCAACATGGCGAGAATCTTTCTCCAGCATCACGAGTGGTCGCTGGACGGCGCGGGGCAGAGTGACCTCGGAATCAACGTGCGGCTCTTCCTTTGCGACAGCAGCACGGGCGGATTCAGCGACGCCGCAGCCTCAGTGCTAACCGCTTCCACTTTTCCGCCCGCCGACGCCCGCAGCCTCACCCTGCTGGAACTGCGTGGAAATCCTGCCGCCCGGTGGTCACTGCGAATCGGCTAAAGCCGGCATCCGCAGGGGCGGCGGCATCTTCGCTTGCCCATCATGCCGGGGAAGGAACCATGACTTACCTCCCAACATGCTCCTTCGCTCCCTCCTCATTATCTCTGCCCTGCTGCTCAACAGCTGCACCGAAGCCGCCAACACCAGTTCTTCCAGCGCAGTAGCCGCCGGATCATTTTCCCGCGGACCGTATCCACAAATGCCCACCACATCAGGCGTCACCATCGTCTGGCGCACCCGCGGGCTCATGCTGCCGGAAGTGCGCGTCGGCACGTCGCCAAAGAAGCTCACCTCAGTGTACAACATAGACCGCATGGCTGCCCGCCGGGCGGTGAAAGACGGCCCCTCCACGGAAGGAAATGCCCCGCTCAGCGCCGCACCATCAGGCACCACTCAGTTCGAAGCCGCCATTACCGGACTCGATCCCGACACCAAATACTATTACGGCATCTACGACGGCGGTAAACTGCTGACACCCGACGACGGCACCTGCTGCTTCGCGACACTGCCGGAACCCGGCAAGGAACGGCCCTGCACCTTCTGGGTCGTCGGTGACAGCGGCACAGCCACCGAAAGCCAGCGCGCAGTTCACAGAGCCTTCCAGAAATGGCGTGAGGAGAAAAAGGTGAACGTGGACTTCTATATGCACGTCGGGGACATGGCCTATACCAAAGGCATGGACACTGAATTCCAGTTCGGTTTCTTCGACATCTACGCCGACACTCTCCGCGGCCTCACTTGCTGGCCTGCCATGGGCAATCACGAGGGCGGCTCCTCCAAGGGCACTACCGGGATCGGTCCTTACTTTGATGCCTACCTGTGTCCGAAAAATGCCGAGAGCGGCGGCACTGCCAGCGGGCGCGAAGCCTACTACTCGTGGGACTTTGGCCGCACCCATTTCATCTGCCTCGATTCCCATGATTTCTCACGCAGCCCCGACGGCGAGATGGCCCAGTGGCTCAAAGCCGACCTCGAAAAGGCCAATGCCGACTGGATCATCGCCTACTGGCACCATCCCCCCTACACCAAGGGCTCGCACGATTCCGACAAGGAAAAGGATCTCACCGAAATGCGGCGCGACATCTTGCCTATCATCGAATCCGGCGGCGTTGACCTGGTGCTCACCGGACACAGCCACATTTATGAGCGCTCTTTCATGATTGATGGCGGCTACGCCACCCCGTCAGTCGCTCGCAACGTCGTTCTCGACGACGAGTCCGGTGATCCCACCGGCAAGGGGCCATATCATAAGCGCCCAGGCAATCTTCCCAATGACGGAACACTGCAAATCGTCGCCGGTCACGGCGGACAGTCGCTCTCCCGCAAAGACATTCCTCATCCGCTCATGCGCCGGACGATTCTCGAATGGGGCTCCGTCATCGTGGAAGTGAACGGCAACAAACTCACCGCCACGATGCTAAACGCCGACGGCAAGGAGCGTGATCACGTTCAGATCGTGAAGGATGCCAAATCGCCGCCGCAACGCCTGGCCAACCCGCGCAAGCCCGAGCCTGCGGAAGGCCCCACGAAATTGAAAGCCTACACGCGCCCCGAGGATGAATCCGGGGACGACTGAGGGAAAGCCATGAAAGCGATCCGCTGTGCTGCTCTTGCCGCCGTCATGGCAGGCACTGCATTGCCGGCGAGGTCGGATCCGGGCCACGAAATCCGTATTGAGGATCTGAACAAACAGATCGCGGAAAATCCCGCACTGCCTGATCTCTATTTCCAGCGCTCAATCAACTACCGGGAAATCAACCGTACCGCCGAGTCACGCGCTGACCTGGAGAAATGCCTCACCCTTCAGAAAAGTTTCCTCCCCGCAGACCGCGAACTCGCCCGGCTTGATGAGCATGAGGGCCATCGCAGGGAGGCCATAGACCGACTGGAGAAAGCCATCGCCGCCGCGCCGCCGGACGCCGCGTTTCATTTGCCTGGCTGTTACTCAGTCCTCGCCGATTTGCTCCTGAAGAGCGACCGCAACGAAGACGCGCTCACCGCAGCATCCAAAGGCATCGCGCTCACGCAGGAACTGACCATTGATCTCTATCTCCTGCGCGCCGAAGCCCAGCGCCGTCTCGGCAAGCACGATGATCGCGTGCGCGATCTCGCCGGAGCCACGGAGCGGCTGAAGAGCTTCGTGCTGCGCATCGCCTGGATCGAGGCGCTCATTGATGCCGGACGCAGCGCCGAAGTGCTGCCGGAAATCCAGAAGGAGATTGAAACCAGCCGCTATCGGGCGAGTTGGCTCATCCGCCGCGCCCGCGTTTATCTTCACGACGGCAAGAAAACGGAAGCCGCCGCAGATCTCGACGCCGCGCTCGCAGAAGTGGAATCCCGCATCCGTCCGGAACTTCCCGACCTCTCCCTCATCTGTGACCGCGCTCTCATCTGGGCCTTGCAAGGCAAACGCGATGAAGCCGCCAAAGCACTGGCGGAAGCAAAGCAACGTGGCGCGGATGCATGGATGACCCGCGTTCCGGAGGCAGTGCTCGCTGCGGCAATCAATGACAAAGCCGACAAGTGATCCTCAGAGATTCAGGGCAGCAAGGAGACAAAGGGCCGTCATGACCAGCCGGATGAAAATCTTACCGGCCGGATGGTCGTTCCGCCAAGCTGAGAGCAGCCAAATCAATATACCGATAGGCACTCCGACAATGGCTCCCCAGATAACACCACCAATCGTCAAACCGAAAACACTCGCGAGGAATTGCGCCGCTGTGAAGTGAAGGGCCGCAACTTCAATTCCGAGCATTGAGAGAGCCAGTCGGAGAATCAGCACCACCAGCAGCAGAATAGGCAGGAGGCAGGCGCCATGGATAACGCCGCTGCCTATGGCGTTGGCCAGCGAGAGGGATTTCGAACGCTCAGTCTGCTCCGATTCCGGGTCCGCTTCACCTTGATCCACCGGCAGAGCAGTCAAAATCTTTGTGGCTTCTTCCGCGTTTTCTGGAGCCACCACCAACTGGCATCCACCTGTCGTCAGCGGTCCGTAACCGCTGGAGGACAAATCCTGCCAAACCCATGCTTCAATTCCGTGCTCCTGCAGAACCCCTGCTGCGATGTGCGCTCGAAATGTCTGATGTGTGGTGGCCAGGACTACCGTCATGGCCGCGAGTTTAGCGCTATCGAAATTGCATGCAATATGTTTAACCATCAACCATACCCCAATGCTGCCGCGAAGCGCTTCTTGAGATCGGCGATATTCTCCAGTCCGACGCTCACACGCAGCAGGTCGGCACGAACTCCGCACTGCGCCGCCCATTCGAGTTCTGTGTAGTGCGCCAGCAGGGTGTAGGGGCAACAGAGGGTGAAGTTTGTTCCAAGACTGGGGCCTTTACTGACCTGGAGGTTGTCATAAACGGCCGGCGCTTTAGCCGGGTCCCTCAACACGAACGAAAGCAGGCATCCGCGCCCGGCACCAGGCCTCGCGACTTCTTCGAAGCCGTCACCGTCACGCGGATAATAGACTGCCTCGACAGACGGTTGTTGCTTCAGCCAGGCGGCGAGTTCAGCCGCGTTTGCGCTCATGCGCGCGGATCGCTCCGGGTAGTCGCGAGAGTTCCATTCCAGGACGGCTGCGTCCTCTTGCCAAAGCAGCGAATTGGACGGCGATTCTTCGCTCAGCAGACGTCGCAGCGTATTGTAATGCGCGGAACGAGGATTGAGCGTCACCGCGCCAGCCAGCACATCACCGGCACCGGAGAATGCTTTCGTCAGGCTTGTGGTCACGGCGTCGGCGTAGCGCAGGGCGTCAATGTTGGTCACACCGGCAACAGTGTCGTCTATGAAGAGCGGAATGCCGTGCTCCCGCAGCACCGGGGCGAACCGGCTCACTCTGACGCAGCGGAGCAAGGGATTGCTCGGCATTTCACAAAAGACTCCACTGATAGCCCCCAAGGCAGCAAGGGTGTTCACTTCCGAAATGGTCGCGTCATCAGCGACGGGGAAGAATCTGACACCGCCAAACTCTTCCTGCACCTTGAGTGCATCCACATACGGGAAGTCGAGTTGGACACTCGGTTTGCCAGGATGAATAAAATGCAACGCGCGACGCAATGCGAAGATGGCTGCCATCCCGGACGTGAAGAGGAAGATGTCGTCCGGCGACACGCCGGCAAGTGTCGCAAGACGCTCTCGTATCCTGCGCGCAGCCAGCCTGCCGCACATAGCCATCAAGGTTTCTCCCGGCTCAGGCTCCTTCCCCTCAACCACACCCACATACGAAGCCATCTGTGTCCGCAGGTCTTCCATCGTCTGAGCCAGTGCCTCCGGGAGCATGATCCCGGCGGTAGCTCCGCGAACGAAAATTTCCATCGCCATCCGGCTGCTGATCGTCTCGCCGCAATAGCGCCAGTAGAGCCGCGCGGTCTTATAGCCTTCCTGCGGCATGATCACTACGACGGCCCCCAGTAGCGATGCAGGTTCCTCCAGCCGCACCTTCCCCTCCGTCCGCGCCTCCACAAACTCCCGGCACCGCTCCGCCGCCGCCTGCGTCGGAAACACCAGGCAGCATTCGCCTTCTTTCGCGAACCTCCGCTCCGCCGCTTTGAAAAGCTCCTCCACCTTCGGATGCACGAAGAACCGCGGATACCCACAGCGCAGCGCATCGGTCACACGGGGGTGACCTTCTTCATAATCCACCACATCCTGCCATGTCGGCATGGCAACGGAAACCGCGTGCGGTGAGTCCGGCAGCGGAGTGCCGAGATCCTCCGGCTGCCAGGCCGGGTCTGTCAGGAGATCACGCATTCAATTGTGGCCGGGGCCACTGATCAGATTCCCAGTGCGGATGCCACATCATCCAGCGCGTTGATGACAATCTGCATGGAAGCATCCGTCTCGTCGCCCATATTCGAGATGCGGAAGGTCTGGCCTTTGATCTTCCCGTAGCCGCCATCAATCGCGATGCCGTGATTCTTCTTCAACCCGGCGACGAGCGCGGCGACATCAATGCCCTTGTTGTTCTTCACACAGGTCAGGGCCTTTGAACGGTAGCCGTCTGGCGGAAGGAAATCGAGCCCGTGACGGCGCACCCATGCATGGACGAGGTCGTTGAGCCGCGCATGACGGGCATAGCGGGCCTCAAGTCCTTCGGCGAGAATTTCCGTCAGCTTGCTCTCCAGCGCGTAGATAAGCGGAATGACCGGCGTGCTCGGTGTCATGCTGTTCTCGGCGTTCTTTTTGAACTCGATGAAGTCGAAGTAATAGCCGCGATCCTTGATCGTCGCCGCGCGCTCGAACGCCCGCGCGCTCGCTGCGAAAAGCGCCATGCCCGGCGGCAACGCCATCGCCTTCTGACTCCCGAGCAGCATTACATCCAATCCCAGGGCATCGAATTCGATCGGCACCGTCGTGAAACTGCTCACGGTGTCCGTGATTAGCATCACCTCGGGATACTTTCTCACCACTTCCGCGATCTCCTTCAGAGGATTAAGCACGCCGGTAGAGGTTTCGCTGTGAACGAGAGTCACGGCATCGAACCCGCCTTTGCTCAGCGCGGCATCCACCAACTCGGGCGTGATGGGCTGACCCCACTCTACTTTGAGTGCCTCCGCCTGTTTGCCACAGGCCAGGGAAACGTCATACCACTTGTCCGAGAACGCGCCGCAGCAGCAGTTGAGCACCTTCTTAGCAACCAGGTTCCGGATGCTGCCCTCCATCACGCCCCATGCGGATGATGTGGAAATAAACACCGGCTGAGTAGTGCTGAACACGTGCTGCAGCATCGGCATGATGCGTCCATAAAGCGCCTGAAAATCCTTGCTGCGGTGTCCGATCATCGGCTGGGTCATGGCTGCGAAAGTCTTTTCGCTGACTTCGATGGGGCCGGGGATGTAGAGTTTGGTATGGGCCATTTAGGTGGTGGTTGGGTAAAAGAGGAGCGCCAGACTTGGCCATGAAATCCCTGTGCTCAATGGATTCTTCGCACTTTTCACCATCTGCACCGGCTATTCGCAGGAAGGATTTTGAGACGGAAGGAGGGCAGGCCGCCCTTTCGGAAATCCATTTAGATTTTGGGGCTTCTGCGGGTAAATGGTTCCATGTCCAGGCTTTTGCGCACTTCTCCGCTCTGCATCGTTTCAATTCTGCTAATCAACGCAGTCATTACTTGCGGCCCTTGGTGTCGAGCGGAAGATGCGGCGATCAGTGCCGCGACGCCGGAGCAAACCACCACTTTCAACCTGAACGGTCGCAAGGCTGCACCCACAAAGCTGACCACGCTCCCGTGAACGCATTCGGTGTTAGAGGACCGGTTTCGACCGCGGATCTCGTGGCGGAGGATTAGTCGTCGAAATCAAAACTCGATCATGTAGCCGCATCCAGCGCGCTGTGATGCTCGCAAAGTGAAGTTGGCAACTCAGGCCGTTCCGGGCCAGAGAGAAAAAAGAGTCCCGTCACGTCAAGGCCGGGCGTTTTCCTTGACGAAAGCCACCAGTTCCCGGCACTGGAAGAATCCCTCCCACATGTTGTGACCCTGTCCCGGAGGCACGACGAGCTGCATCTTACCTCCCAGTTCTTTGTAGCGGCGATGGACTTCGCCTGAATTGGCCTCCAGCGGGACGACTTTGTCCGCGTCCCCGTGTATGGAAAAGAAAGGCACGCCAGCCTTGGCCAGAGGGGCAAGACGGTCCACGGGATTGTGATCCTTTAGTTTCGACCGGAGTTCCACTGTGGTCATGGCGAAGGCTGCGCACGCCTTCTCCAGTCCGGGATAACTTGTGAGATCACAGACAGGATAAATGCCGGCAAAGCCTCC
>JANOZA010000667.1:0-10762 GCA_031429155.1 Verrucomicrobiota bacterium
GTCGGAAGTGTCGAGATCCAGCGGCGTCTTGATGCCGCGCAGGGGCGCAAAGCTCTGAAAGATAAACGGCGCGTGCAGACTGATGTCCTGATGAGACATCCCAAGGCTGCCGCCGACGGACCACCGGTCACTGAGCTTCACCCCAAACCCGGCCGCAGCGCGGATGCTCACGATTTCCGCGCTGTGCTTTCGCGTGCCGTAGCTGGTATTCCCGTCCAGGCCGCCGGGGGCGTCCGTGTAGCGCCATTCCGACAGCCTCGCGACTTCGGGGATAACAGAGAAGCCCAGCGTGACCCTGCTGTCGTCCAGCGGCACCGCCAGCGCCACCTCGGGGAAGACGCCCCATGGTTCCGCCAGGCTCACGGTGCCATTCACAGAGTTGGTGAATTCCGCGTCCGCATAAATGCCCACGGCCCCGATGCTCAGCGCAATCTTTGATTCACCAGTCAGCCCCGCGGGATTCGCGCTCATCGCCCCGAGGGGATCGCCCGGGCTCGCCACGACCGCGCCGGAGAGCCCCATGCTGCGGGCTCCGGACCCGTTGCGGTTCACGCCGTTTCCCAGCGCGGAAAGGCTACTCAAGGCCAGTGCCAAGAAAACGATGGAGCGATTCGAGTGGGGCAGGGGAACAAAGGTCATATCCCGAAAATGCGCGATGCCTTGCACTCGTGTCAACGATTTCCGCTGCATCGGGCGCACGAAAAAATTCACGGAGGCTGCATCCAACCCCTGAGCACCGGGGTTGAGACGCCGGAAGGGCATCCTTCCACGCGGGGTCAATGGCCCGGCGCATTGCAAACCAAAAACCAAAATCGAAATGAAACATCCAACGCAAACAAAGAAACTACGGCGTGCTTCCGGCTGGCTGGTCGCCGCGGTGGCCTTCGGCTGCATCTCGTGCAGCGGAGAAGCCCGCGCCGCCGCCACCATCACCGGCAACTCCACGTTCAACGTCCCCACAAATAACTACACCTACACCTACTCGGTGATGAATACGGGACTCACTGAGGATCTCGTCATTGTCTCCCTGCGGGCCTTCTCGCCTCTCGGCGTCTCGGGAATCTCTGCCCCGAGCGGCTTTTCGCTCACTTTCGATGCGAGCCAGGGCTGGGCGAACTTCATCGAGGATGGCAGCATCCTCACGCCGCAAACTTTCGCGCCGGGTTCCACGGTGGGGACGTTTTCCTTCACCAGCACTTACGGCCCCGGCCCGGTCGAGTTTCTCGCCTACGACGCCGGCGGCAATGAATTCACCGGCCAGACCGTGGCTCCCGTTCCTGAGCCGACCGGTGCCCTGCTCACCGGCATGGCTGCGGCCGGCGCGCTCATCCGCCGCCGCCGTTCCGCCAATTCACTCTAATCCACCAACCCAAAAACAAAACACACAACCATGAACTACCCAACCAAACTCTCCCGTCTCACCGCCGGCGCGCTCGTCGCTGCCGCCGGATTCATCACCTCCGCCGGATCTTCGCGGGCTTCCAGCCACAGCGATGCGCCGCTCATCAAACTCGATCCTCAGGCTAACCTGACCGACGTCTATGCCTTCATGCGGGCCCGTCCGACCGGTGAGCGTGCTCTGGTGGTGGAAGTCCTCGTGCATCCCTTCTCCGAACCAGGTGATGGCGTGATGTATGAAGCCTTCTCCTCCGACGCTCTCTACAGCATTCACATCACGAATCCGACTACGGGCGTGGAAGTGCAGCGCTACGACTTCCAGTTTTCTCCTGTGGGAGCAGTTGGCGGAAACTACAAAAACACCAACACCATCCTGCGGTATGGCCGCGGCACCGAAATCGGGCCGATTCAGACTGTCGGCGACAACCGGCAGAATTTCACGCAGACCTACACGGTCAGCAGCCTGATCGGAAACACGCGCACCGTACTCAATGGAAAGGCTCCGCTGTTTGTTGCGCCGCCGAATGTCGGCCTCAACACCACGCCGTTCTACAATGACGCCAATGGGCGTGCCATCTCCGGTGCTGCGAGCCGCGCGACGCTCGATGCTTATACGAAGCAGACGACCTATGATTTGCCCACCGGCGCCGTGCCGACTGGCTTCACCACCTTCTGCGGCCCGCGTGACGACGGCTTCTATGCCGATACTCCCGGCATCTTCGATCTGCTCCACTCCCGCATCCTCGACAACAACGGCACCCTCGCCGACGGCCTTGGCCAGGACGGCAATGGCGTGGATGGATTCAAGGGATTCAACGTGATGCACTACGGCATCGTCATTCCCGTGAGCGCGCTGCCGGGCTTCACCTACACTGGCGCTCTCCAGCCGGAAGGCACAGGCGTCGGGGTCTATGCGAGTGTGAGCCGCCCGCGCGTGACGCTGCGTTCCGCGAATGCCGCAGATGCCTCCAACGGGCCGTTCATTCAGGTGAACCGTCTTGGCAATCCGCTGTTCAACGAAGTGCTCGTCGCACTCGCCGGCAAGGACCACTACAACCGCACATCGCCCACAGTGGACGCGACGACGTTCGCGACTTACGCGCAGAATCCGGAAATCGCGGTGCTCATCAATGCCGTCTATGGCACCAGCTTCCAGACCACCGGGCGCGCCGACCTGCAGGCAGTCTATATCCCTGACGTGATCCGCGTGAACACCACTACCGGCGCAGTTCGCACTCCAGGCGAAGCCGGCTTCAACCGCCTCAGCTTTATCGGCGGCGACACGGTGTTGAATGGCGCGGGCCAGGCGATCCCCTCCGGATGGCCTAACGGACGGCGCTTTGGTGACGACGTGGTGGACATTGCCCTCACGGCTGTCGCCAGCGGTCCCTCGTTCAGCACCATCACCGTCGTCGGCGACAACTCCGCCGCCAATGACCAAATCTATAACCGCACCTTCCCCTACGCGGCCACACCTCACTCGGGCCTGCGTAACAGCAAGGACTCGGGGCCAAATGTAGGATTCTGATCTCCCCCTGATCGAACCGAATCCTGCAAGGTGCCGGCGCACTCCCCCTGTGCGCCGGCACCACTTTCCTCATCATCCGCCTTCCATGAAATCACTTTCCTCCGCTCCGTCTTCAAAGCGTCTCATCGTCATCGCCCTCGGCCTCGCCGGTGTTGCCGCCTCCGCTCTGACATACAATCTGATCAACGGAGGCAAGGGCGCCGCGCCGGGTAATCCCGCCGCTGTCGCTACGACATCTGACATTCTTTCTGCACTTCCTGCCGCCTCTGATAAGTCCGGCGCCGGCAAAGCCCGCGCGGCTGCTGCCGCCAAAGTAAAGAGCGCCACGACCAGCGCCCCCGCGTGGGTGGAACTCGGCGACGCCCTCGCTCAGGAATTGCGCGACACCGCCAACCAAACCTTTTACGATCACGCTGAAGCGGCCTACCGCGAGGCTCTCCGTCTCGCCCCAACGAAGCCGGAAGCCATGACCGGCCTCGCCTGGGTTTTCGGCGGACGGCATCAGTTCGACGAGAGCATCGCGTGGGCCAATAAAGCTCTCGCCGCGCGCGCCGACATTCCCGAAGCCTACGGCATCATCGGCGACGCCGAACTGGAACTCGGGCGCTACGACGACGCGGAGGAGCACTATCAGAAGATGATGGACCTGCGTCCGGACCTCTCCTCGTGGAGCCGCGGCGCTCATCTGCTTTGGATCATGGGCAACAAGAGCAAAGCCATGTGGCTCATGGAGCGCGCCATCAAAGCCGGTGCTCCCTACGCCGAGAACACTGCATGGTGCCGCGCGCGGCTTGCCATGATGCTCTACAACGACGGCGCTCTCCTGCCCGCTGCTCAGGTGCTCGAACCCGCTCTCGCCGCCGGCACCCAAAGCACACACATTCTCCTCGCCGCGGCCCGCATTGCCACCGCCCGCGAGGACATGGAATCCGCGAAGAAGCATTACTCCAGCATTCTCGAAAACGGAAAGAACCACGACGCCCTCGCAGGCCTCGGTGACATCGCCGCTGCCGCCGGACGGAAGGACGAAGCTGAAAAGTTTTACCTAGAGGTCGAGGCACTCCACACCAGCCACGCCGCAACCGGCGTCCATGATCACATGGCGATGGCAAAATTCTTCGCCGATCACGACCGAAATCTCGTCGAGGCGCTCCGCCTGGCCGAGCAGGCCAAGCTGACAAAAAATGTTCAGGAGGCGGACACCCTGGCGTGGGTCTATTTGAAAAACGGTGACACCACCAGCGCCGTGGCCGCCATGAAGCGGGCTTTGAGCCGGGGCACCCCTGATGCGGAACTCCGCTACCACGCCGGCATGATTGCCGCCGCGGCTGGTGACCGGGTCTCTGCACAAAAGCACCTTCAGGCTGCACTCAGCTTCAACTCCCGCTTCAGTCTTCTCCAGGCGCCTGTCGCGGCGAAGACACTTGATTCCCTCGGCTCCCAGACCACTGCCGCGGCTGATAAACCTGCCACCGCCACTGCTCAATGAGAGCCATCCTCCTGCTCTGTATCGCGCTCCTCGGCAGGGTCACGCTCCGTGCGCACGACGAACCGACGAGTTACGTGGATCTCCGTCCGGGTCCGGATGGCATGACGGTCACCGTCATCGCCTCCACCACGGACCTCGCGCATTACCTGCCGGATGTTGAACCCGCAATGCTGCTCCAGCCGAATGTGCTGGAAGCACAGCGGGCTGCATTGGAAAGGCTTGTTGCCTCCCGGTTGAGCCTCTCAGGCCTCACGTTGGAGCCGGTCGCCTTCGTCGCGGTGCCTGAAAAACGCGATGTCCGCATGGAATTCAACGCCGTCTGGGCCGCCGAGCCGGCTCAACTCACCGTGGAGTGCCACCTCTTCCCCTACGATGCCCGCCACCGCACCTTTCTCACTGTGCATCGCGGCGAAGCCGTGGAACGCACCGAGATATTCCAGGCCAGCATCACCAGTATTGTGATTCCACTCGGCACCAGTCAGAGCACGATTCAGGTCGTCCGGGAATTCTTTGCCCAGGGCATCCACCACATCTTCATCGGCCCGGACCACATTCTCTTTGTCGTCGGTCTGCTCCTGCTCGGCGGAAGCCTGGGACAACTTTTCAAGATCGTCACCGCCTTCACTGTCGCCCACAGCATCACGCTCGGCCTCGCCACGTTCCATATCTTTTCGCCACCCGCCGCTATCATCGAACCCGTCATCGCCCTGAGCATTGTCTTCGTCGGCATTCATGCCGCACTGCCCGGCAGGAAACGCGATCCCCGCCTGATCTTCGCCTTCACGTTCGGTCTCATCCACGGCTTCGGCTTTGCGTTCGCCCTCCAGGACTTGAGCCTGCCCCGCGCCGCCCTGGGCTGGTCACTGCTTGCGTTCAATGGCGGCGTGGAAGCCGGCCAGGCGTGCATCGTCCTCCTGGTCGCCCCGCTCCTGGCCTTGCTTCGCCGGCGTGATCCCCGGCTCAGCGGGCATGTCGTCACGGCTTGCGCCGCGTGCGTCGCGCTCGCGGGTCTCTTCTGGTTTGTGGAGCGCGTGATGGCCTGACGCCCTGCTGCGGAATTACGCTTTGAAATAGCCGGACATCTCCGCGCCGAAGTGCTCCAGCGCGTTCTTGATCGGCAACGGCACGCCGCCGCCGAGTGCGCACAGGCTCGTCTGTTCCATCGTCTCCAGCAGGTCGTTGATGAGTGTACGGTCTATCTTGTAGCTGCTGTCGGTGCGCGCTTTGGCTATCAATTCCTTGCCGCGCGTGCTGCCGAGCCGGCAGGGGAAGCATTTACCGCAACTCTCGTCGGCGGTGAATTTGAAGAGGTGCTCCACGTATTCGATCATCGGGAACGCCTCCGGGATGCTCACCACTCCGGCATGACCCAGAAGGAATCCGGCCTTCTTGAAACTCTCAAAGTCCACCGTCAGCGCGTCTATATGCGACACAGGCACGATGCCGCCGAGCGGGCCCCCGACCTGGATGGCTTTGATGTCGGTCTTCCAGCCGCCGGCGAGTTCGATCACTGTGCGCAGTGGGGTTCCCATCGCGACTTCGTAGATGCCAGGCTTCACGAAATGGCTGTCGAGCGAGAGCAGCTTCGGGCCCGTGCTCTGCGCGGTGCCGACGGAGGCGTAGTCTTTGCCGCCGCGCGTCAGGATGGTGTGGATGTTGGAAAACGTCTCCACGTTATTCAAAATGGTCGGCTTCCGATAGAGTCCCTCCACCGTGGGGAACGGCGGACGCACCCGCACTTCCGGGCGCTGGCCCTCGATGCTCGCCAGCAGCGCCGTTTCCTCGCCGCAAATGTAGGCCCCCGCGCCCTTGATCGTCTTCAGGGAGAAATTGAATCCGCTGCCCGCAATGTTTTTGCCCAGCAGTCCGGCAGCGTGCAGCTCCGCGATGGCTGCATCCATGATCCTCACGCTGTCAGGATACTCCGCGCGAATATAAAGCACCCCCGTCTCCGCGCCGGCGAACCATCCCGCCACCATCATACCCAGCAGGACACTGTGCGGGCGCTGTTCCATGAGATACTTGTCAATGTAGGCACCGGGATCGCCTTCGTCGGCGTTGCAGACGACATACTTCACCGCGCCCGGCGTCTCACGGCACGACTGCCACTTGAAATGCAGCGGGAATCCCGCGCCGCCGCGTCCGCGCAGACCGCTTTCCTTCAATTCCCCCTGCAGCCAGTTGCGGTCCTTCGTCAGCAACTCGCGGAACGGCGCATAGTACGCCTCCACGCCAGGGAACTCCGCCGTCAGTTGAGCCGGCTGGAGGTGCGACACCACGGCGTAGCGGTCCTCCGCGTCCCCCTCGCCAGTCTTGAACAGCTTTTCCAGGGCCTGCTCCGGCTGCCCGCTGTAGTTCTTCCCCCCGAACTGAAACGCCCCGCCCTGATGGCAGCGCCCGAGGCAACAGATGTGCCCTATCTCCTCCTCTTTGAAAAACCCGCCTAGCTGCCCGTGCAATTTCTCCTGCGTCCCGGCGCACAGACAGGCCGAGCCATTGCACATGAACACCTTCTTCCCCTCGTTCTCCTTCTTCAGGAAATCATAGAACGACACCGCCCCCAGTGTCAGGGCATCGCCAAAGAGCGACTCCTCTCCCATCTTCCTCACCACGGCCGGTTTCTCTGCGGTGCCGTCCGCATCAGCAGCCGCGACCATGCGTTCGAAAAGATTCTTTTCGGTTCCCTGGCGGAAAGAGAGTGAACTGAGATTGCGGGACATGGAGGAAGTTTCGGGTTACGGTGTGCGGGTTTCGGGATTGAAGGAATCTGCTCCTGCACGCTGTAACTGGAAACTGAACACTGCCCACTGAAAACTTCCTCCCCATTCTCCCCATGGAAAATCGCCGTCCTGCTCGTGGCTGCGCTCTTCCTCACCTCCTGCCGGGCCTTGCATTTCTATGCGCAGGGCGCGGCCGGGCAGTGGAAAATCATGCGCGAGGCCCGGCCCATCCCGGAGGTCATGGGCGAGTGCTTTGGCGAAACGACGAAAGTCAAAGAGCGCCTCGCGCTCGTCCAGGAACTGCGGGCGTTCGCGTCGCGGGAGCTGCAGTTACCGGCGGAGCGCCAGTATGACCGCTACACGGACCTCCACCGCGACTTCGTCGTGTGGGTCGTTCACGCCGCTCCGGAGTTCAGTGTCGAGGCGAAGACCTGGTGGT
The DNA here is from genome assembly GCA_031429155.1 of Verrucomicrobiota bacterium. GTDB lineage: Bacteria > Verrucomicrobiota > Verrucomicrobiia > Verrucomicrobiales > V1-33 > V1-33. The sequence goes on from JANOZA010000667.1 coordinate 7,575, forward strand.
ATCCCGTTCTCGGCAAATTGAAATACCGCGGCTACTTCAGCGAAGCCGATGCGCAGCGCGAGGGTGCCCGGCTGCGCGCGCAGGGAATGGATGTCGTCGTCGGCGGCACCGAAGCCTATTCCACGCTCGGCTTTCTGCGCGATCCCGTGCTCAATACCTTCCTCGGACGCAGCGATGCCGAACTCGCCGAACTCATCTTCCACGAGCTCACCCACCAGCGGCTCTATCTGAAAGGCGACACCGACTTCAACGAAGCCCTCGCCACCGCCGTCGGCGAAGCCGGCGCACGCCTCTGGCTCAAATCCAAAGGCCGCCTCACCGATCTCGACTCCTACAATCGCGAGCACCGTCTCCACCGCGACATCATCGCCGCCATGCTCAGCACGCGCGAGGATCTGAGCCGCCTCTACGCGCAGCACGCCGGCTCTCCCCCTGACAAACTCCGCGCGTTCAAGACCGCCGCCTTCTCCCGCCTGCGCGACGAAGCCCGCGGCCTCCGCATCGCCGCCTGCGTCCCGCTTCCTCACCGCATGCCGCTCGTCAACAACGCCGGTCTCAACAGCGTCGCCGCCTATTACGCAATGTTGCCAGGCTTCGAACGACTCATCGCCGCAGAGAACGGCGACATCCCGGCCTTCCTCCGCCGCGCCGAAGCCATGAAGCCGCTCACCAAAGAGCAGCGCCGCGCCCTCCTCGATCCGTGAGCCGCTGCTTTACATTCCCCGCAGCCCGTCCAGCATCGCCGCCTATGGAAAAGACCGCCGCCATTCAACAAATCCGCGATGCCTGCCGGGAGATCGCCCGGCAGACCATGAAGATCCATCCCGCTCTGCCCCACCTCGGCCACCCGGAGACGCAGTCGGATGTCCTCAAGGCTCTGCACCAGCTCACGGTGGAACTGGAAATCGTGAAGAAGAAAATCGGCCGCCTCGAACGCGAGGACGACAGCACGCTGCTCTGACACTATCGCTTCCCGCGCGACATGCTGCACCATCTGCTCACGCTCGCCCGCGTTTCCAATTTGCCCACCGTCTGGTCGAATTGCCTCGCCGCCTGGCTCATCTCCGGCGTCGCCCCCACATGGGCCCTGCTGCCCCTGATGCTAGGCGCGTCCTTGCTTTATGCCGGCGGATGCACGTTGAATGACGCCTGTGATGCCTCCTGGGACGCCAGGCACCGGCCCGAGCGCCTCATCCCCTCCGGCGTCCTCAGCCGCAGCGCCGTCTGGGTCATCGGCCTCACCGAAATGGCCGCCGGCCTCGCCGCCATTTTCGCCGCAGGCGTCAGCATCTGGTGGCCCGCCCCCGCCCTCGCCGCCGCCATCCTTCTCTACGATGCCTGGCACAAACAGTCGCCGCTCAGCGTCATCATCATGGGCGCCTGCCGCTGGCTCCTCTACCTCACCGCCGCCAGCGTCGCCGGGGGAAAATTGGGCCCGGTCATGATCTGCGGCGGCGTCCTCTGGCTCTATATAATAGTACTCAGCCTCGTCGCCCGCGGCGAAGCAAAGCGCGGCGCCTCCGTGCCGCGCACCCGGCACCTCCTGGTCCTGATCCCCATCGCCATTGCCGCCGCTGCATGGTTTGGCCACTATCGCGGCTCCCTTTTTTGGGCTCCCGCGGTCGTCGCCTTCGCTGGCATCGGCCTCCTTCAGCCGGGAACCAACGCCCCCGTCGGCCAATGGGTAAACCGCCTCCTCGCCGGCATCCCTTTTATAGACCTCTGCCTCTTTCTTCCCCTCGCCGTTCGCTCGGCCTCCCTCGTCTCCCTCTGGACCCTTGCCTTCCCCGTCGCCGTCGCGCTGAGCCTCCTCTTCCAGCGCTGGTTCAAGGCCACCTGACACTCCAAAATGGGCTTTTTACTGAGGCAATGTGTCTCAGTGGCCGGATGCGTTCGCTCTTTATCTCAGGCATTTGGCTGAGCAGCGCGCTCCCGGAGATAAATGGGCAGTAGAAATCGCTTCTAAATATTACGCAGGGTGTTTTTTATAATTACCAATACCTTTGTTGGTAATTGGACCGGCGGTTTAATGGATTGACCCACCTTTTTGAGACTCTGACACGGCTTTTTGCCATCATGCATTGGTTTTGTGTGCCTCAGAAGCGGCTTCTTGTGGCGCTTAAATACCTTTTTGGGGGTCTGACATGGAGTCAGACCCCCAAAAAGGTGATGCAGCCATGCAAGAAGCCGATGCATCTTGTGAAAAAGCCGATGAAGCAGCTTGAAAAGCCGTGACAGAATTATGAGAAGGAATGTCACACAGGAGAGAAGCAATGTGAGCGGCACAAAAAGCCATTACAGGCCGGCAAAAAGCTGATTCCATGCCCCAATCCGATCACTCACCCGCTCTACCCGCCGCCGCCTTTCCACTTCCCGGCGCGCAGCTAGGCGGTGTCTTCGCGAATACTGTGGATGCTTAAGAACCTTCCGCAGAGGAACCCCGGAAGGGGTTCGCCATGAATAGCCGGGGGTCGAAGACCCCCGGTAACGAATATAAATGACAGGCGATGGGACTTCCGGACGGCCCATCGCCTGTGTCGTGGGGGGGCTGACCGGGGGTTTCACCCCCGGCTATTTATGGGGGAACCGCGCTGCGGTTCGATGCAGGGAGTTCGGACTGTTTGCAAAGACACCGCCTAAAGGAAAAGCCGCCGCCGTTTCCACAGAAGCCTTGACGTCCGCCGCCCGGGCACGCCATTCTGCCCGCCTATGAAAACCATCCTGTTCACTGCCCTGCTCCTGCTGCCCTTCGCGTCTTTTGCCCAGAACGCAGAGGACCACCCCATCGCTCAAGCCGTCGCCGCCAAGCTGACGAATCCGAAAAAGAAGTTCACGATGATCGCAAAGCTAACCGTGAAGGACGGCGAGGCGGAGAAATTCATCGCAGCCTTTGCGGAAGCCGTGGAGCCGGTGCGAAAAGAAGAGGGATGCTCGCGCTACGAGCTCAATCAGATCAACGGAGAGAAGAATTCCTTCGTCGTTTATGAGCGGTGGAAGAGCCTGGACGCTTTGAAGACCCACCTCGCCGCGGAGCATACCAAGAAGCTGCTCGAAGCCGTGGGCCCGCTCTTTGATGGAGAGCCGGAGATCGTCGTCCTGACACCGCAGGCCGAGCCGGTGAAGCCGAAGACGGAACAGCCGAAATGAACGCCGCGCCGCAGCCGCGCCTCGGCACGCTGATCCGCGCG